>JANPKE010000394.1:0-2957 GCA_031425875.1 Nitrospirota bacterium | reverse complement strand
GTTCTATAATCGGCAGCGGCGCCACTCGACCCTCGGCTATCGATCTCCGGCTGAGTTTGAGGCCAGGGCAGCTGTCGCGTAACCCGGTGTCCATCAAATCGGGGGAAGATCACTCAACCTGGATTTGATGCCCGGCTTCAGACAAGGCTCGATTGAGGAAAGTACCGGGAAGAGGATCCTCTTTATTAGGGGTGAAGGTTTCTTTGAAGCTGGATTTATCGGTATAGGTACCGAGGACCTCGCCCGTAGATTTTAAGACGAGTAGCGTCAGATGGACTTCCCCACTGCTGATGTGCGTCTTCAAGCGAAGAAGTTGCGCTATTTTCTCGCCATAAGGGGCTGCGTCCTTAATCGTAACAATTCGGTTCATTGCTCCGTACCATTCAACTTGTTACTTCCTCATACAGCGTTTGGCGTTTCCCCCGGTTCTTTGACCTCCTACATGACACTGTCCCCCAAAGAGACCTCCTCGTGACCTAGACAAATCATCAGTCACTCGAGCCATGCAGATTCTATATATGGGCTACAAATTCGTCGCTATTGAGCTCAAGTGTATCGTAAAACAATGCACTTATGAAGACACTCGTAGACCCTAGCTTGATAACTCTTAAGGGAGAAGAAACCAGCATTGATACTGTATGGCGCAAGGACTTTTCCCAGCTTTCAGTTTGATCCCTTCGCGTTACCATCCCTTAACACAAAAGCTGCGAGCGAGATAATGCGGGCAAGGCACGATACACAACTAGTGCTCACCGTACCTTCTAGGAGGCAATCATGGCTGACAAAAACTGTGCTCATCCTCCGTGTAAATGTTTAGCGGAAGCGGGAAAAGAATTTTGCTCTGACGAATGCCGCTCCGCCCGTACGGAGGGAAACATTTGCGGCTGCAACCATCCGGGCTGTCAGGTGAGGAGATAGCCATGCATGATAATCCAGCCGAGTCCGCCACGCCACTTGACTATAAAAGAAGCCAGATCAAATTAGCATCGCGCCAACAAGCCGATAACACCTGGGTGTGTCAATACTTCATCAGTGAATCTGGGAAACCGCAGATAGGGCCCGGCACAGGCCAAGCGGACGGCAGCTTTCCATCTCGAGAAGCCGCAGAACTCGCTGCTGTGCAAAAGGCCAAAGCATGGATCGATTTGTACTAACGCACCTCTCCCTCTTACAAGGATAGGATGGCGAAGGCAAAAAAAGGGCACGATATACGAGGTCAGGGTCACGGACTAGCGAATGCCGAGAAAAGTACTACCGCTTACGTGGAACCAGGCCGGTTTCGGTGCTGGAAGTGCATTCATGGCAGACGGTCGTTAGGTCCTCCCCGGTAGGAATCACTCCAAATTACCGAGGAGAATATGGCGGAGGGGGCTGCGATTTGAATCTTCTGAAGATCCAGCAACCCTAGTGCCCTATAAATGCCTTATAGTCTCAATCTCAATCTCGATCACTTATAGATGAATCAGCGATAGGAGACGGACCGCTGGCACCACCTCGGACAAGATGGTTTTGCCACAGTTCAGGCACAAGAAAATGGTAAATTGGCGGATATCCACTGAGCGGGTGAGCGGGCATGGAAATCCCCTCACCCCCAGTCGCTGATTAGCGCAGGGACATGAGCCCAGCCGATTTATGGGGCTTGCTTAGCCCAAGTTCCATATCTGAGATGCCGGTCTCTTGGTGCTTAATTGTATCCGATTCCAGTGTGGCAAAACCTTCCGACCACGCGGCATTCACAAGGCGAAGTCTCCCTTCCCGAGTTGAGAGGGCATCGTGAAAGATCGTAGAATAGTTCTCACGAAGTTTTTCCTGAAATTGAGGGCGGCGATCCGAAGGAACCCCTGCGAGGCTTGCGAGGGATGCGACATGTTCACCCGCTCCTTGTGCGATTTCTGCCCTCAAGTGCTCATAAGAATAGCCTACAAAGAGTTCCGTTTTCTCACGCGCACGAGTGAAGCGGTCAATTGCGGCCGCTCCTGGAGTCGTGCTCGATAGGAATTTTTTCGTGGGTTCGAGTAGCTCGCCGACCGCTTTCGATGTGCCATTGGTCAAGGCCGTGGTCGCATCGAATGGAGCTTTGGTCAGTTCCACGGTTGCGTCCGTGATGCAACCAGACAGCACTAACAATCCCACTACCATCCCATATGATTTACCATGGTTCATATCCTGCTCTCCTTTGATTTGATCGTCCTTACATGAAACAAAACTGTTATCCTTAATCTAATCCTTTTCCTCATCACGCGCGGCTAGGGAATACTATAGGTGGGGGGAGCGACCCGTTCATCCCTCCACTATCACTGAGGACACTCCTGCACAAATGATGCGGCCGGTATCTGATGCAACCTCAATCGTGTAGTCTGGATTCCTCCAAAGGAATAAAGCCGGAAGCCGGTGAAGTGTCCATGAAGCAAGGTCAAATTGCTGACCCAACATTTGGCGGTGAATCGACATGGGGTGGATCGGGACGATTGCCAGAGACGAGCGTACCGAATAGAGCGTACCGAATATGGACAAGATATCCATGGAAGCAGCTCCTCCTGCATTGGGTCTGGTCCCGGGAGCATACGTACGCTGGGAGGCAGGGGTTCATGCGCGGAGGACGGACAAGCCGGTGATTCAGAAAGGAGACCGCATTGCGGCGTATATTAGGTGATCGGAATACTGCCCTCTGGATTCGATCCAATCGCCGAGAGGAGCATGGCTCGGTTGACTGCAACCCCAATTTAAACATATGAGGAGAGGTTTCTTCCTTTGTGGTGGTTAGGGAACGACCCAGGGTATTGTCTAGTCCATGCCGTAGCATTAAACATGCTAACGGTAGCCTTGGCTGAAGGATCGAGGAGAGCGGTACTGCATTGCGGCGAGCGGTTTATAAGGAAACTTGGGCAATCAATTACAAAATATGCAATGAGTAAGCATCACAGTATTTGAATCGCTTTCATTTTCCCGTTAGGTAG
>JANPKE010000393.1:0-4836 GCA_031425875.1 Nitrospirota bacterium | reverse complement strand
CTCCACCGGCACAGCGCTATTTTGGATAGGTGCCAACCATGTCAGCTCCTCCTGTGTATCAATCCCTGCTTTCGCATCTGCGAATCGCACCAGCGCCTCACCCAGGACCATCGGTCGATAGATCAACTTATTCCCACCCGTCTGCACACCTCGAGCCGGAACAAAATATTGTGGAACATCCGGTGGCAACATCGGACGTGAGGCGCTGGTTCCCGCCGCTGATGCCGCCCCTAATCCCGATCCACCTTTTTCTGCGCTCCCTGACGCCTGCCCACTCATGCCTAACGTTTTGAGAGGATCCATCAACTGCTTGATTTGCGTCCGCGTGAGGGGACCCCGCAGGTGGGAGAGCGTCCAGCGGGTCTGAAACACTTCCGGCGCGTCTTCATGGACGTTATTCATCAAAAAGAGCCGATTGCCGAGGCCGGCCAGCGTTTGCTCCATCCGGCCACGGTCGAACCTTTTTCCGGCACTGGTCGAAGCGCCTTCTAATCCCTCCAGCACACGGGCTTTGTCTCGCTCAGTCTGTAAGCGCCCGATAAACCAGGTGCCGGTGTTGGCCAAGCCCTTATAGTCGAGATCGACAGGATTCTGTGTGGCAAGGACGACTCCCAGCCCGAAGGCACGAGCCTGTTTCAGCAAGGTCATCAACGGCAGCTTCGAGGGAGGATTGGCCACCGGTGGGAAGTAGCCGAAGATCTCGTCCATATAGAGCAGCGCGCGCAGGCTGGTCGTGCCCGATTGCGCCCTCATCCACCCGACCATCTGGCTCAAAAGCAGCGTGACGAAAAACATACGCTCGGCATCATTGAGATGTGCGATGGAAAAGATCGCATGGCGTGGCTTTCCTGCCGGTGTATAGAGCAAGGATTGAATGTCCAGGGCTTCCCCTTCCAGCCAGGCCTGGAAGCCTGGTGCAGCAAGCAGATTGTTCAACTTCATCGCAAGGGCGAAGCGATCCTTCGACGGGAAGAACGAATCGACATCCATCACACCGATCTTTGACACCGGCGGCGATTGAATCGCTTGGATCAATGACGCGAGATCAAGATCCTCTTCTTTCTTCCAAGTCTGATCGAGAATCGTCGAGAGGAGAATATGCTCACGACTCTGGATCGGATCGGCTTCGACCCCGAGCAAACCGAGTAGGCTCGTGACGGTCGTGCTGATACGCTCGCGCAGCAACTCCGCATCTTCCCGCACATCGGCCGCCGGTGCGGCGAACGATTTCAGGATGGACACCGACAACCCGGCGTTGCTGCCAGGGGTGTAGATCGCCACAGCTGCCGCATCCCGCAGCCGCTGAATCCTGGCGCCATCCTGTTGCCAACCGGCCAAGCCCGTGGTCCAGAGTTCTGCTTGTGCCTGAGCATAGTCTGCTGGTGACAAACTTTTTTTACGCGCGTCGTCTTCGTTGATCCAGGGTTGGAAGTCCTCGCCCTTGAGAGACGGGAATGTCAGCATCAAATTGCCGAGGTCGCCCTTCGGATCGATGATGATGGCGGGGATGCTATCGATGGCGGCTTCTTCAAGGAGCGCCAAACAGAGCCCCGTCTTGCCGCTGCCAGTCATGCCGACGCAGACTGCGTGCGTGACTAAATCTTTTGAGTCGTACAGGAGCCAACCCGGCTTGGCTTGCTTGGCGGCCAAATCATACGGCCTCCCCATATAAAAGACGCCGAGTTTCTCGAAATCCTCTGCCGTGGATGGGGCAGATGCGGGTGACGGCGAGGATTTCTTCGCAGCGCTTTCGGCCTTTGCACTCGAGTCGGTCTTCTTCGCCTTTGGCATGCCTATATCCCCCTTCGCTCGACGGTCAGGATAAATTTCGCGATATTGTAGTGGCCTAAAAGACGAGCTGCAAGCAGGAGAGGATTGATCTGACCAAGCGAGAGAAGTAGGCGCTCAGGTTTAGTGGCCCGGCGACAGGCACCATTCCTTGAAAAGGATGAATACCGCCACCACAATCAGTGCGAACCCCATCAGATGGTTCCACTTCAGCGCTTCTTTCAGGTAGACGACCGAGAAAATTGAGAACACGACCAACGTGATGACCTCCTGGATCGTCTTGAGCTGTGCCGCCGTGAACTGACCATGACCGATCCGATTGGCCTGCACTTGAAAACAATATTCGACGAAGGCAATCCCCCAGCTGGCCAGAATCACTGTGAACAAGGGATATTCCTTGAACTTCAGATGGCCCTACCATGCAAATGTCATAAACACGTTCGAAATCGTCAGCAACGCGACAGTCTGCATCGTACACCGTCCTTCTTCGTTTAACCACTGTCGGCATATTGTCCCTTGAATTCGTGCGGCGGGAAAGCAAATGAGGAACTAACAGAAGAATCTATAGGGTTGGCCGGAAAGACATCGATACCCCTGGCGGACAGATCGGCCTCTCAAGGCAAAGAGCATATGAATATTGCAGATTGACAGTAGGACGATGGCGCACATGAACTCCCTTCCCGCAAGACCGCCTGATACCAGCTCTCACAAATCCATTGGCCACTTTGCTTTCTCCAAACATTCAAAGCGCATGTTTGTCAGAATATTCTCAGTCGTTTCAAGCAGAACAGGTCCAGTGATTGGGTGACTATCCTCGTAGCGGATACCGCCACCAACACCAACCTGATGAACTTTAGTTACAAAGGGGAATCGGGCACTATGGACCGCGCTACATCGCAAATACCGATAGAGCATTTCACAAAGCGAGAAGAGCGGGAGATGCTCCTGAAGATTATTGAGGTCAAAGCCTTGGAATGGCAGCTGGTCAACTGACGCCATAAAGTCCTGTGGTGCTATGTACCGCTTACTGTTCTTGATTTGGTTTTCCTCGCCATAGATGGCGACTATAGCTTTTGAGATTTCCACGTGATTCTTCAGCTTGAGACAGTTGCGATGAGAATAAAAATCTGAACGAGGCCATTGCAGAAAGAAAAGGAGATCTATTTGTTCGTAAAAGTCTTTCTTCCCGGAATATTCCTGTACAACTCTTTTGTAAGCTTTGTTATCTTTCTCGCCTGGATATCGGAGTGATCCCAAGGCTCCGATGTAACAACTCAGGACCAAGATGGCCTCAAGGTAGTATTTGGAGTCGGCCCTCAACATCTTGCCCCTAGCAAGATTCTCTTGCCATCCCTCGAAGTAAGCCTTGATGGTTTCACACTTTTCAGTCAAGCCAGATCACCTCTCGGAATCCAGTATCAATGGTCCCAGGGCACATGACCATGGGGCTGAAGGCCACCAGCGCCTTCAGCCGCCTCGCCTATCTTTTCTCTAGGGGTGGAAGGGATGGATCTTTCGGAAGTCGCCATAGCGGGTTTCGGTGGATCTAGCCAAAACTGCCGCGTGCGACGGCATGCGATTCTTATCGCGCCTTACAGTCGCACGCGGCTAAGAGTATCGACTCGGCTACCGTTATGACTCATCGCATTATGGGGCGACGCACGAAAGATCCGCCCTTACAACCCTGCTTCTTTCAACACCTGCCCCGTGTACGACCGTTTCGACTTAGCGATTTCCTTGGGCGGCCCTTCCGCCACTATCTCGCCACCGTGATCGAAAAATATATTGGAGGAATCAATCCGAACTTGATTCTAAGAGACCTGCTGCTCCGCCCAGCTACGAACAGCCGCGACGACTGTGCGCGCTTGCTCGCGATCCAGTGGTTCAGTCGCCATCAAATCGTATCGCAGCTCAACTGCGAACGGACCAAGGGCATCGATTCCCTCACACAGTGGCGGACTCGGAAGATGACTCTGGACTAGCAGGTCAATGAGAAGCTGTAGATCATGAGTTTTTCGCAGTTCGACGCGGTGCTTGGCCAATACCGCCTTGAGACACTTCTCGACCGCTTGCTGAGCGTGAAAGCCGGCAACCTCGTCGTCTATTTCCGGATCATCAGCCAACTTGAGGAAGGCTCTCATATCACGGTCGGCCAGAGCAAGAAAGCGGCGAGCGAGGTCCTCAGGCCGCTTCATAGAGGACCTTGCCCTCTTTCAGAGCCCAGTACATGGCCGTCCCAGGGAGATGCCCCCAGTCGGAAACTTCTCCTTCTGAAACGACCAGCACATCGACGGGAAGCCCGATCGATCCAATCGCCTTTCGTAAACGAACCATTTCCGCCCGTTTGGACCAAACTTCCCGTTCGATCACAAGCAAGTCTACGTCGGATTCCGACGTAGCCGTCCCCTCTGCAAAGGAGCCGAAGAGAATGACCTTCTTCGGGTTAGCCGCAATCACTAACCGTTGAACCGCCGTATCGATAGCTTCGTGAGCAGTCATCGTAGCTTGTGCTAGACCAAGCGTGGTTATTTATCACTCGATTGAACACTCGCCAACACCTGCTTGATGGTAGCACTCCTCGTCGGCAAAGTCATGCCGAGTGCGGCATTCTTCTGATCTGGTACCGTGTCACACTACCATCCACTTTTCCGCCAACGGGGACAGGCACCGCCTGACGGCCGAGCCCGTCCCCTATACTCCCGCTTCCTTTAAAACTTGCCCCGTATACGACCTCTTCGACTTTGCAATCTCTTTCGGCGACCCTTCCGCCACGATCTCGCCGCCGCGATCGCCACCTTCGGGGCCTAGGTCGATAATCCAATCGGCATTCTTGATGACATCCAGATTGTGTTCGATCACCAATACCGTGTTCCCCGCTTCGACCAGTCGATCCAGCACATCCAGCAACCGCTGCACAGCGGCTAATTGGAGGCCCGTCGTCGGCTCATCGAGGATATACATTGTGCGACCGGTCGCACGTTTGGAGAGTTCGCGCGACAGTTTCACCCGCTGGGCTTCGCCGCCGGAGAGCGTCGTCGCCGATTGACC
>JANPKE010000392.1:0-4019 GCA_031425875.1 Nitrospirota bacterium | reverse complement strand
AGAGTCGTCTGAAGCCCGAGAGCCTGCAGCATTCCAGACAGGTTCCGATAGTGCTGCTCCGCTAGAATCTCGGTCGGTGCCATCAGCGCAGCCTGATAGCCTGAACCGCAGGCCAGCACCAGCGCATGCAAGGCAACCGCCGTTTTCCCGGATCCCACATCGCCTTGCACCAGACGATTCATGGGACGCGGCGAAATCATGTCCCGAAATATTTCGCGAATGACCCGATCCTGCGCCGTCGTCAAGCGAAACGGTAAGAGATGGCCAAGCTGCTCTAAGAAAGGTGTCTGCGGGTTGAACCGCATTTCCTTCGGCTCTTCGTGCACTGCTCGATGCCTGCTCGCCAAGGCCAATTGGAGCAAGAGGAGTTCTTCGAACGCCAGACGCCGGTGCGCCGGCGTCTTCCCTCGTTCCAGAAGCTGAAGATCCGTGCCGATCTTGGGGAAATGGACATCTTGCAGCGCTTCCTGGATCGGGATGAGCCGCTGCCGCGCTCGAAGAGCCATGGGCAGATGGTCTACGACCACACGCCCATGGTCTGCCAACAGATTCCTCACCAACATCCGCATCTGACGGGAGGTCCATCCCTTGGTCTCATGATAGATCGGAACGATTCGACCGACATGCAACGTCGATTCAGTGTCTTCTCCGATGACTTCGTATTGTGCCACATCCATGCGCGGGACCGTCCATCCCTGTCGACCCACAATCACCCGCCCGCTCATCATCACGCGAGTCCCAACCGTCAACATCTCCTCCAAATACGGTTGATTGAAGAAGACCACCTGCATTTGCCCAGACTCATCTTCAACGCCGACTTCCACGAGACTCAATCGCCGATTCCTTGTTCGTTTCGCCTCGCATGATCCGATCACCCCACAAATCGATACACTCATCCCCGGAACGAGATTTCCGATCGGTGTCATGACCGATCGGTCCTCATAACGCCACGGGATGGTCCAGAGCGCATCCTCCACCGTCGCGACCTGCAATCGTTGCAAAACATTGGTGCGCTTCGGCCCGACGCCTCTGACGAACCGGACCGAAAGATTCCAGAGATCGGATCTGCCGGCGCCCGTCACTTTGGAGTGACTGGAAGTCTGCGTTGGCAAATCTTTTTGGGGGATGAGATTCTCTTGATCAATAGCTCGAAGCGCCTTAATGAGCAACCTAGCCGCCTGCAATCGTCGACGTTGCTCATCCAAAGGAAGCGCTGGCTGAAAATCTACGAAGAGGTCTCGCAATGAAATTAGGCGGGCTTCAATGGCCTTGGAGTACACGTCTTGACGGAGAGCCGACAAGACTTGTGACGAGATAAATGAACTGAGATTTGTGACAGCGCCTAGGTGGGCACCAGCATCTCGGCTCGCAAACTCGATCGGGCGCGCGATGCGGTCCAACCACTCCTGAAGCGGCGTGTGCGGACTCGATTCAGTGGGAGCCGGCATACGGGAGGGGATCGTAGCACAGCAACCCTCAGCGCTCAATGAACCAGCTATACGACGTATCAGGATCCATCGACTGCTTTTACTCGATTGCTTGGTCGCTTTTCCGTAGGGTGCTACACTCGATTTCAACAATTCATGTATCGCCGCAACATCAAACATATTCTGATACCGCTTGCAGCCGGCCTGGCTCTGGTGATTGGCTACAACCTATTTCTAAAGCCCATCCTGCCGCCACCGACGGTGCAGCGCACAGAAACCGTCGAACCGGTCGCGCCTCCTCCCGCTCCGCCACGGAGCGGGTCGCCAGAAAGTGAGGACAAATCGGTTCGCGTACTCGATCACAGCGTGCTCCCGTCTACCCCCCATGAGGGCCTGCTGGAAGCCATTCGCGATGAAATCGAAAAGCATAACTTATCGCTCGCCGAAACGAAACTGAAAGAGCTCCCTTCGGCTGTCCTGTCAAACGCAAAATCCAAGCCCTTCGTCGCAATCCTGTGGAACAATCTCGGATTGCAGCAGGAACGACTCAATGGCACTCGGGCTTCGGTCAAAGCGTTCAAGCGAGCGGCGGATCTCGACGACTCGAATTCCGTGATTCTTATGAATCTGGCCCATGCCTATTGGGAACAGCGAGACAGAGGGCTGAATGCAGAATTCCTGATGAAATTGATGAAGGTGGCCCCAGAAGAACCATTCCCGCATTTGGCTATGGCCGACTTGTTACAAGAACAGGATGAACTACAGGAAGCCGCGAAACACTTGGACCAGGCAGCTGACCGAGCACGACACGATCCAGGATTGAGGTCCTACCTCGCCGCCGTCACGACAAAAGTGCGCCGCACGCAGTCGGTTGAATCCCGCATGACTGCAAAAAGCAGCACTCACTTTGTCGTGAAGTTTGACGGTGAGGAAGACCAGAATACTTGGATCTCAGCGTTGGAGATTCTGGAAGAAGCCTATCGAGAGATCGGACAGAAGTTCAATCATTTCCCCTCGAAGCCGATCATGGTCGTCCTCCACGCCAAGGATTCGTTTCAAGGGGCGACCGGAAGCCCGGCTTGGGCCGATGGTCTCTATGACCCCACCCTTGGGCGCATTCAGATTCCTACTCAAGGGGCGATCACGGATCGAAAGTGGTTGACGAGCGTGCTTCGTCACGAATATGTCCACGCCCTACTCCATGATCGCTTCGGAGCAAGCAGCGGCGCGTTGCCGACCTGGCTGAACGAAGGCCTGGCCGTGCAATTGGCTGGAGATGCGTGGCCCGAGCTTGATCAGGCCATGAGCGGGGATATCACGGTCATTCCCTTAACGTATTTAGAAGGCTCTTGGGGCGCACTGCCGGCGAGTGCGTCGATAGTGGCCTACGCGGAAGCGAATTCGGCAACACGCTACTTGATTGAGCGATGGGGAATGGCCCGCGTCGATGAACTGCTAAATGCGTTACAAGCGAAGTCATCCATAGCCGATGCGATTCAGAACAAACTATCTGTGTCCTACGAACAGTTCCACCGGCAGTGGCTCGAGAGCTTTGAAGCGAGCCGACCGTAACGTTGCTCTACTAGCTTGCTAGTCGATTAGCCGTAGATACTAGGTCCTCGCGCTGCTAGATCGATCCTGCTACAAGCTCTTCCTGCGGTAAGTTAGGCCAAGAGGGAAGTAGATCAGCCTGATCGCTGTGCGACTGCTCTGGCCCTTCATCGGACTCCCGCTGAGATAGCTGATCCTCCCATAAAACTTTCTTTCCACTGGGATCATACATGCGAATACTGAAGTCAAAAGTATGAGAGTTCGCGAGTGGGCTGCTCTTCGGCTGGAGCGATGGGCCTGCAATCAGCTGGGCTCGCGGAATTCTCATTTTGACAGTTGTAAACTCATCCTCCCATACAAGCATGCCGGTCGCCAGGTCCATTGCACGCAGTAAAAACACCGGCTCCTCGATAGTCGCTTCAACAATCTGCACCTTCGTGATGATTGCTTGCCGTGGCAGCACGGTCGATACGAGCTTCCCTTCTGCCTTCCCGTCAGGCTGCACCAAATTGAGTCGCCCTTCCCATTGGAACACTCCGGTGTTTGCATCATATACCCGCAATACAAAATTAGAGAGATCTGTCGCGCCAAGCCCAACTCCACCAGCAAAAATACGCGGCCCGCGACTCGACCTCACCCCATCGCTTTCCTTGACGGCTAGCTCGTAGACTTCATCAGACAAGATGTTGCCCGATTCAGCGTCATATACCTTCACTGTGATCGTTGAGACGGTACCGATTTGGTATCCGAACCCTGCCGCCACTATTGCCTTTTTTTCTCCCGCACCGGGCTCGCCCCAGGCCTGACCAATGGAGGATGAGAGGCACAAGACGACTGCGACTACCCAGCTCAGAATCCTCGAAGGGGCATGGTACGCTCCACCCCGCGGTTGATCAGTCAGGTCAGAACAACTCGCCGACACAACCCATGTGTGCAACATATATCTACCCTCCAAACAACTGTGTGCATTCTGAAAGAGGGTAGGTCGTTCGTAAATTCCTCGCTGTTAGGAAGAAGCCCCTCGAAAGGGGGGGGGCTTGG
>JANPKE010000391.1:0-3192 GCA_031425875.1 Nitrospirota bacterium | reverse complement strand
GGTTGGACCATCTACCACCCAGGGAAGGTTCGTCGTTTGACAACGATTGTCGATCACCGGTCCTGCGATTCCAAAACAGGCGGCCGTTAGTTTCACTGGTTCGGACGCCGGCTTACTGGCCTTCTGGATCTTCTCATCTCCCTCGGACCCCACTGAATCCAATGGCATCGGCGGTTCTAGTGGTGTGAGAAATTCTACGAGAATGTCTTCGAGGGAGGTGTAATCGCCGCTGTGAAAGCTTTCCACGCGTAGTGGTTCCACTCGCTCGGTGGTCCAGTCATAAAGCGCCAGGTTGGTTTTCGTTCCTCCGATGTCTCCCGCGAGAATCATGTCCCTCCTCGATGTGACGGGGTCTTCTTCAGCTGTTGTGCGGCTGACTGATCAAGCATCCACACGAGTCGACCCGACGCAGGCGAGACCTTCGCCGCCGGCAAAGACCGATCTGCTTCAGATTCCTGGTCGAGAACCCTTCGGACCATTTGGGCTTTACCGGATCCCGTCACGAGGAACAGTACCACAGCCGCGTGATTCAAGACACCTAAGGTCAATGTGAGGCGAGACCTGATGCCTGTGGGAGCGTGACCAACTGTGACGATCCTCTTATCTTCCTGCAAGGCTGCTGTTCCGGGAAAGAGCGATGCGGTGTGCCCATCGTCTCCGATCCCTAGAAGAACGAGGTCCAGAACCGGAACCCGTGGAGCCGGGGTGTTCGTCAGTCGTCGAATCGTTGCTTCGTACTCCTGAGCAGCAGCCGTTGTGTCGTCGCTCTCGCCTTTCATGCGGTGCACCTGTTCCGGTCGAATGTTCAGCCGTTGAAAGAGCTCCGTCTGCGCCATTCGAAAATTGCTTTCTGGGTGGTCCGGTGGCGTACAGCGTTCGTCACCAAACAGGAATGCCATGCGCGGCCAATCGAATCGTGCGTTCCATTCGGGAGTAGCCAGGACTTGATAGAGCGTCTTCGGAGTGGACCCTCCAGAGAGGGCGATGAGGCACCGGCCGTGGGCTTGAATCGCTTGTTGGCTCACTGAAAGAATCAAGGAAGCAGCCGCCTGTCCCCACTCCTGGGTACCCGGCGCAATGCGGATGTCTGGCGTGGCTGCCATATCAGCGGGAAGCGCGCTTGGGACGTTTCTTCAATGTTCCACGCCGCCGGGCTGATGAGGCCGGTACCAGTGCCGCCGTGATCGCGTTCACCGTGGCGACCTGGTCACGCCCTAATTGAACCCGAATCGCATGACGATCATGCGCGCGCAGTGATGCCAGATCACCGACCGCCTGAGCCTGGGCCAACGTGCCAAACGAGAATGGTTTACCAGGAATGATAGTGTCCGGCGACATCCGGTCCACGAATTCAAGAAAGACCCCGGTCTTGGGACCGCCTTTGTGGAGCTGTCCGGTTGAATGCAGATACCGAGGTCCGTATCCAAATGTGGTCGCAACACGATGTTTCGTCATCAGAGCTTGGCGGAGACGACGCACCGCTGTTTCAAACGGACGTGACGGCGTGGTGTACGCCAGGGCGGAAAGATAGGTTCCGGGATGAAGCTGGTTGGCGAGATCTTGTGCGACATCTTTGGGATGGCTACTCACCTGCTCTGGTAAACGTCCGGTCGATTGGAACGTGTCCAGAACCCGGTTGGTGTTGTCTTTGCTCTCTTGTACATTGGGTTGGTCGAAGGGATGGATCCCGAGCAAATGCCCGGCGATCGCCGTCGCAAACTCCCATCGAAAAAACTCTGCCCCGAGATCGTAGCGATCGCGCAAGTCAAACTGCAGGACTGGGTGTTCGGCCTTGGCGAGGGCTTGAACAGCCCGATCGAGCGCACCGCTCTTTTCTCCTTTGAGTTTGAGATAAACGAAGCAACGGTCGGTTCCATACGCACTCGGCTTTAATACCGGTTCCTGTGCGATGGGGATGAGGCCTGTGCTCTCTTTGCCCGTACTTTCCGCAAGAAGTTGCTCGACCCAGAGCCCGAACGTCGCGAGCGACGGGGACGCAATGACCGTCACCTTATCGCGTCCAGTCTTGGCAAGGCTCCCCATCACTGCACCGAGATAGGCACCGGGATTCGCCTTTACGTCTTCCTGCTGCCGGCATCGTTCCGCCATGCCGGCGGCCCGGTCCAAAAGCCGCGTGATATCGAGTCCCAGGAGCGCCGCGGGTACCAGACCAAAGAGAGAGAGCACCGAGTAACGCCCGCCGATGTCGGCTGGGTTGGTGAAGATCTGTCCAAATCCATAGTCCCGCGCCATCTTTTCTAAGCCGGTCTCCGGGTCGGTAATCGCGACAAACTGCCTTCCTCCATGATTCCCCTTGGCCTTCGTCACGAGCTTCCAAAAGTGGGCGAAGAGTGACATGACTTCAATCGTTCCACCGGATTTGCTCGCCACGAGAAACAGCGTGCGAAATGGGGAAATGGCCTTGGTGACTTGCTGCACCCACCCGGGAACCGTTGAGTCCAGCACCCACAGGCGCGGAGCCCCTTTCTGAGCGCCAAACACCGTGCGGAACACCTCAGGCCCAAGACTGCTGCCGCCCATACCCAGGAGCACCACATCCTTAATCTTCATCCCCTTAGCCGTGGACGCACAATTTCGGAGCGGTCCGAGCTGTTGAGGCATCTGATCCTGCAACGTCAACCACCCCAACCGGTCGACGATCTCCCTGGGGTCCTGCTTCCAGACTCGATGGTCTTTAGCCCAGAGGCGCTCAATGACCTGCGCCTGAGTCAGCGCATCAAGAGCCGGATTGACTGTGGATTGGAATAATGCTGGAAGCTTGTCACTCATTCGCATAGCTATCGACCTCCCGCCTCAATGAGATTGTGGTAGTGGAGATGGTGAGTGATCCTCCGCATCTTATGGAGTCGGTCAAAAAAAGGCAACGCTTCTTCGTGTCTGTGCGCATAGGCCCATGTGTTATTGGTGAAGAGTACGTGACCCATCGGACGAGAATGCCGGGAATACTCGTCGCGAGTGACGCCGTTGATGAGGGAGCCGATCTTCTGGCACCGCCGCCCATCCGTAGATGGTCGTGCCCGTTGCCGATCGGTCAGCTGCTTATTTGTCGGTTGGCCGGCGAATGAGGATCGCCATTCCGTCCACCAGCGACCAGGCTAGGGACTGCGCATGGTCGACCGAGATGGTGAGTTGCAGATGAGGTGTCGGTGTTGATGGGGTGTCGGTGAAGAG
>JANPKE010000390.1:0-4006 GCA_031425875.1 Nitrospirota bacterium | reverse complement strand
CGGTTTGCACAGCAAGGAGGTGGGAGCGATGGCCAGCTATGAAGATAGTGTGGAACGGACCAGAGGGTTAGTCGAATTCCTCATGGACCAACTCAGCAGCCAGCCGATGTTTATGGACATCGACATCATCCCAGGGGTGTGGAGTTCGAGGAGTCTATCGAGGCGTCAGCATTGGGAAGAGGAACCGAAAGCTTCATCCAGGTGAACGGGTCTTGCCGCAGCCTGTCTGCAGCAACAGCCATCCTGGATACGGTGGTGTCACGACCAAATAGATACACCACAGAATCTCTTTGGATACAGAGCCATGTGGCCAGAATATCCTAGCAGTCGCCATATCCACCAGTAGTACTGCGCAGTTATACCTACTCAGACAACTTTGACACAGGCTACCGCGTGGCATGCCCAATGCTAGAGATACGGAACATCAGCACGTATCCTCCTGGGGAAAGGAGCTCCAGCCATGCCACTCAACGCCTTCATCATTCGCCCGTTTGGGGCTAAAGACGTCTTGCTGCCGGGTAAGGAAGAGCTCGTCGACGGAGCACGGGTTCGTGTCTCCAAGCTAATGAAAGTGGATTTCGACGCAGTGCACAAGAAACTCATTGTGCCGGCACTGGGGCGCTTACATATCGTGGCCAATACCACGGAGGCCGTGGTTGAAGCCGGAAACATCCGCGAGGACATGTTTCACTTGCTCATGACCGCTGATCTGGTTGTTGCCGATGTCACGATTTACAATCCGAACGTCTTCTACGAGCTCGGAATCCGGCACGCGTTTCGCGACAAGTTCACGTTCCTGATCCGAAGCGAGGGGAATGATGACCCCTTCGATCTCAAAACCGATCGGTACTTCTCCTACAATCACGAACGGCCTGAGGACAGTATCGAGCAGTTGTCCAACGCGATTCGACGACCTTGGCCTCGGAACGAACGGATAGTCCGGTGTTCAGACTGTTGCCGAAAATGCGCGCAGAAGACCGAGCGCGCTTTATTTCGGTTTCCAGAGACTTTCTCGAAGATGTCGAACGAGCCAAGAAACATCGACGGGGTGGTGATCTTCGGTTGCTGGCGCACGAGTCCCAGGGATTTCTCTGGGAAGTGGAAGCGCTGCGAGAGATTGGCCGGGCCCAGTTTGAACTCAACTTCATGGGCGGTGCCCGCACGACCTGGGAAGAAATCACTCGGCGGTATCCCAACGACATTGAAGCGAATATGGTGCTGTCGACCATCTATCAGCGGGTCAGTGACGGAACGCGCTCGGAACAAGCGTTGGCCCGGGTGAAGAAACTGCATATTCCGGATGTGAATGTCTTTGCTGAGATCCAGGGGCTGATCGGAAGAAATCTGAAGCTCAAGTGGTTTGAAGGCTGGTATCCACAATTACAGTCGGCGTTGCAAGGCAGCGGGGGGAATGCTGGTGCCACACAGGCGAAGGTCAGAGAGTGTCGGGAACGGGCGTTGCGGTCGCCGCTGCTGAGGAAAGCACGAGAAGCCTATGCCGATGCATTTCGAGGCAACCTCAATTATGCCTATGCTGGGTTGAGCGCCCCCTCGCTCCTCATGGTCGAAGTCTCGTTGGCGAAAGAATTTCCGGCGATATGGAGGCTGATGGCCAGTCGAGGCGAGGATCCTGCCGCAACCTTAGCAAATCTGTGCGATGAGATTCGGAGTCTTACTGCGGCTCTGGCGTATACGATTGATGCCGAACGAAAACGGTTAACAGCGCACGGTACGATCGATTTTTGGTTCGAGACGATGGAGGCGGCGTTCCTCTGCTTGACAGCCGGCAACAAGGAGAAGGTTGCGCAATCCTACTTGGAGGCGATGTTCTGGGCGCCCCGCTATGCAGAGGTGTCCATGAGGCGGGCATTAGCGCTCTATGTCGATTTGGAGACGAAACATCCCGACTATCCGACAGTCGACCTGCAGGCCAATGTGAAGGCCGCGCTCGAGGTCATTCGCCGAGAGGAAGCGAAGAAGGACAGCGGCAACATCGTTATGTTTGTGGGGCTCCGAATGGAAGAGGTAGGGAGAGGCAATCCACCCACAAGCACAGCGGCCAACGGGCCGATGCGGTTTCTCCCAAGTCATCATGCAGACATCGCGAAGCGTGAAATTCGAAAGGCACTCGAACGGGAGCACGCCACTCACGGAGAGATTCTCTTCGGCATGGCGGCCGCCGCCAATGGATCGGACTTGCTCTTTCATGAGGTGTGCGACGACTTGAAGATCAAGACCAGGCTCTACCTCGCACTTCCGAGAGATCAGTATATCGGCGAGTATGTGGCACCAGCCGGTGTCGAGTGGGTGGAGAAGTTCCATGCCATTTATCGGAGCAGGAAGGCCGAGTGCCGTCTGGTCAGTGCGGCAGACTCGGATAGCGAACTCATTGTGAGTGTGCTCTCAGATTCGATGGAACTCCCGCGGTGGCTTCAAAGCAAGTCGTCCTATACGGTCGGCAAGCGCAATGCGATCTGGATGCTCCAGCATGCCATGGTCCAGCGGCATATCCACGATGCGGATGGGACAAACGTGACACTCATCGTGCTCTGGGACTGCCACGAAGTCGACGCAAAAGGCAGCATGGCTGATCTGGTAGACCTCGCACAAAACAACGGTATCAAGGTCGTGCATATCGATTGTTCGGAATGGGGAAACGCTGAGGGCCGAACCGAAGATGCGGAGAGTAATGGCGTAGGCCGTGACTATACGTCTGAACTTGAGTTGGTACCTCAGCCATAGATGATGCCGGAGCGGGACATGGAAGGAATGAGCTCTTGTCGTCAAAGGCTATTGGGGTAGGGCAGGGAAGATTCTGATGTACCCGCGATCGATGATAAATCAATAGTCATGCCTGACACTATTGCCTGTGACTTTGACGAGCCTCTTTGACTTAAGGGACCCGTAGCTGGTCAGCCGCAGCACACGCGAGGTCCGTTCCGTGGCTACCACTATTCCGTGGGGCTGTTCGCTAGAGTCGTAGGAGTGTTGCCTCGCACAGAGTGTCGCGATGAGAGAGGGGTCTGTTCGATGGATTGAGTAGTCCAGGCTCATCGTAGAGAACTAATGTTGTTAATGAATTGTGGGATGATGAGCGATGTCGCTTGAAGTATGGATTGAACAGTTTTATCAACCCTCCGACGCGGATGATTGGTCGCATGCCTATAGGCGAGCCCTGGGCTATTGGATCGGCTATACGAATGAGGGAGGCTTCAGCGATGACACTCGAGGTTTTACCCTTAGGTTCATGGCAAAAGAGTATACATTTAACGATTCCATCGATGTTGTTCGTGGGATGCACCTGGTGGGATCGGGTGGCTCTGGCTTCCCGAACGGAACTCGATTTCTTTTTCCCGCTGGAATCGACGGCATCATTGTCCATCACGTCATCCACCTTCAGCCCCCAGGAAAAGCCGCTGACGATATTGTGTTGACCAATCATGATCTCGAGATTTCTAATCGTGGACTGACGCTCGCGACCATTCCAGTGCCACCGGGTATGAATGGATTAAGAGGTACAGGAACGGTGATTGAACGGCTGAGTGTGGACGCGCTCAACGCTGCGCTTGGCGCAGCACCGAAAGAAGCGCATGGCATCGCCGTTCGAACGACCTGTGTGCTCCGTGACCTGTATATCAACATTTTTTCTGGTAACGGCATCGATATTCGTGCCTGGGTGCCGACGTGGAACGCGAATTCGTGGCAGGTACAAAACTGCCTAATCGGAAATTGCCATGGTGGATTGTATTGTTGGGGCAGTGACGTGAATGCGGGATGCGCGATTGATGTGAGCTGCACGGGAAACCGTGGTTGGGGAATCTGGGACACGAGCTTACTTGGTAACACCTATATCGCCTGTCATTGTGATGGGAATCGTGAGGGGGCCTATCGTACCGGTACAGCGCGGGATGGCAGTGCACGAGGCGTTTTCGGGAAATCTATTGCTCGGGTGTTATGCCGAGGGTAATGCCTGGCCTGGTGGTCGTGTTGTCCTGAAAGCTCCCAC
>JANPKE010000389.1:0-9615 GCA_031425875.1 Nitrospirota bacterium | reverse complement strand
CGCGCAATCCGTGAACGCAAACTAGTAGTACGAGAGGGCGGCAGCCTTGACGAGGGAGAACAAGCACCTGTCCAGGACGTCTTGTCCTGCTCTTGAATCGGTATGAATCAACGCGAGCTTGGTTCCACTGTCGTCGGTGTGGATGTCGGCGGTCCCAAGAAGGGTTTTCATGCCGTCGCACTCCAGGGCGGGCAATACCGCGAGCAGCTCTCTACGCTCATTGCGAGGGAAGTCGCCGCGTGGTGCCGGAGGCTCAAGGCTTCTGTGGTTGGCATTGATGCTCCCTGCCGATGGAGTCTCACCGACCGGGCCAGGCCCTGTGAGCGAGCCCTTGCCGCCGAAGGCCTCCATACCTTTGCCACGCCATCTCAGGCGAAGGGGGCGACGCATCCCTTCTATCGTTGGATGGTCCAGGGGGCGGATCTCTACCGCTGCCTCAAGCCGGACTATCGACTGTTTGAGGGGCAACGATCTGTATCCGGTCGGATTTGTTTCGAGACGTTTCCTCAAGCCATCGCTTGTGCACTAGCTGGAAAGATTCTCTCTGCGGGACGGAAGCGCGCAGACCGTTCCCGGTTGCTTCGCGAGGCAGGGGTGTCAACGGAAACGCTCACGAACATTGATTGGATCGATGCTGCGCTCTGCGCCCTTGCGGCCCATCACATTGTCATGGGCACATCCAAGCCGTACGGCGACGTTGCAGAGGGATTCATCGTGATGCCACAGTCATAACGGGCGCCTCTCTGCCACGCCACGCTCACCTATCACTTTCCACCCCCACCACGTTGCCGATGCTTTACTGCGTGAGGTAGCCAGGATTTCCAATGGCAGAGCCTGGGGATTGATCCTTCACGAGGTCTTTGGTACGTTCGTGGCCAGGCCAACTGGCCTGTTCCATTTCCTCTTCCTTTCTGAGTGGCTGATCCATTTTTCACGAGCTATGCCGGCTTTCCGAAGGCCGCGCCGGTCCCGGCAGAGATCCGAATCGCGCTCGCGAACGGGTGATGCCTGCACGGGGCACACAGACCCACAGACTGAAAGGAACCTGTTTCGCACATGACCGCCCCCGCCGAACCACTTGAGCAGGAACTCGTCTCCAACCCCCGCCACTACCGCTGCTACGACCTCGTCATGGCGGCCTTCGTGACGGTCCTGCTCTGCTCGAACCTGATCGGGCCTGGCAAGACATGCATTCTCTTCGGCGTGACGTTCGGCGCCGGGAACCTCTTCTTTCCGATCTCCTACATCTTCGGCGACGTGCTGACTGAGGTCTATGGGTACGCGCGCACGCGTAGAGTCATCTGGGCGGGCTTCATCACAATGCTCTTTGCGACCATCATGGGGCTCTTCGTGATCCACCTGCCGGCGGATCCGGGGGAGCCCTTCAACGCCGTGATCCAGCCCGCGCTGGAGGTGGTCTTCGGGAGCACGGGGCGGATCGTCGTCGCGTCGATCGTCGCCTTCTGGTGCGGCGATTTCATGAACAGCTATGTCATGGCGAAGATGAAGGTGTGGACCGAGGGGCGTCATCTCTGGACCCGCACGATCGGCTCCACCGCAATCGGCCAGCTCGTCGACAGCGGTCTCTTCTATCCAATTGCCTTCCTCGGGATCTGGCAGCCAGGGACGATGATAAAGGTCATCGCCTTCAACTGGGCGTTCAAAGTCTCCGTCGAGATCGTCTTCACGCCGATGACCTACGCGATCGTCTGCTGGCTGAAGCGCCGGGAGAACGAGGACTGGTACGACAGGCATACGGACTTCACGCCGTTCTCGTTGAAGGACTGAGCCATTGGAACACCAGACGACGGCGCTGCGGGATCCCACCGAAGTCTCGTCGTTACTTCACCCAGTAGACGAAGCCCGTAACCATCGGCGCGTTGGCGAAGTCGATGAAGAAAAACCACAAGCGGGGTCGGGCCTTGCAATCACACATTCTGACCTGGCGAGAGTCTTGGTTTGCCCACACAAATTCGTGCCAGTCATACCGTCACTCCCGCCGCTTGTTTTGCTCCAGCCCTCCGACAACGGCCTCTGTAGAGGTTTCCAGGAATGATAGGGGTGGATCTTGAACCTCGCTGCAGTACGCCTGATACACCGCCATGGCTGCCTACTCGTTGACAGTCGGTTGAGGCGATGCTAACCTTGCATCGTCATGATGCATATCACGATGCAGCAGGAGGGTGTATGAGAGCTGTCACATTGAGAAATATTCCGGCTTCGCTGGACCGTACAATTCGCCAACGGGCGAAGAAGAAGGGGGTGAGCGTCAATAAAGTCGTCATCAGTCTCTTGCAGGACCATCTCGGTGAGGCTGAGAGCAGGCCGGTGCGTCGGTATCATGATTTGGACGGACTCGCTGGATCATGGAGCAAGCAGGAGGCTGAGGCGTTCGAAGAAACACTTGTCAAACAGCGTACGATTGATCCGGAGATGTGGAAGTGAGCCGGGTGTTACTGGATACCTCAGCCTATTCTGCATTTATGCGTGGTGATGTGGCGGTGAAGGAGCGGCTTCAGACGGCGGATGCGATCTATCTGAACGCTGTGGTGCTGGGGGAACTGCGGGTTGGGTTCTTACGGGGCCGGGCCAGACA
This sequence comes from Nitrospirota bacterium, assembly GCA_031425875.1. Lineage (GTDB taxonomy): Bacteria > Nitrospirota > Nitrospiria > Nitrospirales > Nitrospiraceae > Nitrospira_D. The sequence continues at coordinate 7,019 of JANPKE010000389.1, read as the reverse complement.
GAAAAACGAAGAACGGCTGAACCAATTCCTGGCCTCATCGCGGGTGGCGGTTGTGACCGTGGATGATGAAACGGCAGAGCGGTATGCGGTGATTCTGAACGGCTTATGGGTAGCCGGGACGCCGATTCCTACCAACGATATGTGGATCGCGGCGTCGGCCATGCAGTATGGCTTGTCAGTGGTGACCACGGATGCCCACTTCCTCAAGGTTCCTCAAATTCTCGTCTCTCATTTCTCGCCTGCCACATAGGTCGGACAGTTCTGCCACTCTGTTTCCCGCAGGTAGGGGGTCGGATATTGAATCATGCATGCGCCTCGCTGATGTGCCCCTGAGCGTTGACAGCAGGTGAAGGCGCTTCGCAATCTGGCTGGATTCTTTTCGAACGTGCTGGGACTCCCGGAACGTCATGGTGTCGCGGATCGAGCCCGGTCGCGTTGTCCGGCCCGTGGGTCTCCCTCATCATGCGGTGCCCGCAGTTGACTTACCCGGTGTACCCTCATCCGTGTAAGATGTCTGCACGGGCCTGTCCGGCTGGCCGTCAACTCAGCCTGTCTCCCTGTTCCTTCCCGGGTCTTCTGTTGCGAGCGAAAGGTTCCCATGGATAAGAAATGGTCGGATGGGCCTATGCCCAGCCCGGTGCCTCCTCGCCTGCGGTATTCACCCGAGGTGCGGGTGAGTCTGGCCGCGGCGGCGGATGGCTTAGGAGCGATGGTGTGGATCGCTGTCGGGCAGGGATCGGATGGGTCGTCTGTGCGAGGCGATCAGATGAACGAACTGGGGTTGGTCGATCCTGCCATGCCAGGATTCGACGTTCGCGCAGGCGATGATCTGACGGTCGTGTGCCAACGCGGCGGCTTCGGCAGGACCGGCGGCCAATTCTATAAGCCGGAAGAGGGGGCATAGCCATGCATCGTCGTGGGAGGCAGCCGCGCGCCAATTGGCCGGCGCAACTTGACCGGATTGGCGTCACCTATCACAGTCTGGACGGCGGCTATTGGCGCGAAGATGCCGCTTATGAGTTGAGCGAGGGGCAGGTCGACTGTCTCGCATCGGCCACGGCCTCGCTGCATCGGCTCTGTGTCGAGGCCGTCGAGCGGATCATCCGCGAGGATCGGTTTGCCGATCTCCGCATCCCCGAACAGTGGAGGGCTCGGATCATCGATTCGTATGAGCGGCAGGAGCCGTCACTCTATGGGCGGTTTGATTTCTGGTATGACGGGATCGGATCGCCAAAATTGCTTGAATATAACGCCGATACGCCCACCTCGTTGCTGGAAGCAGCGGTCGGTCAATGGGAATGGCAGCGAGAAACCTGTCCGGAAGCGGATCAATTTAACAGTCTGCACGAGCGGTTGATCGGGCAGTGGCGCACGATCCGTCGGCAGTCCTCGAACGATCTGCTCCATTTGGCCTGTTTGGATGGGAGCGACGAGGACCGGCAGACGGTGACCTATCTGGCCGATACGGCGAACCAGGCCGGGTGGCGCGTGCAGACCTTGCCGATCGAACAGATCGGGTGGGAGCCGGGGCGGCGGCGGTTTGTGGATCACCGGAACGAGCCGATCTCCGCTCTCTTCAAGCTCTATCCCTGGGAATGGATGTGTCAGGATGCCTTTGCGGCGGAGCTGCCCCGGTCTTCGATGATGGTGCTGGAGCCGGCCTGGAAGCAGGTGCTCAGCCACAAAGGTCTGCTGGCGTTGCTGTGGGAATGGTATCCCGATCACCCGAATCTGTTGCCCGCCTTCTTTTCTGGACCGAGGGACTGTGCAGCCTATGTCAAGAAGCCATTTTGGTCTCGCGAAGGCGCCAATATATCGATCGTGAACGGGGATCAGGTGCTGACGACCGCCGGGCCTTACGATGCGCAGCTCTCGGTCTATCAGCAGTACATGCCGTTGCCGGTGTTCGAGGGATGGCATCCGGTGATCGGATCGTGGGTGGTCGGGGACGAGCCGGCAGGGATGGGAATTCGGGAGGATCGCGGTCTGATCCATGGCAACCAAAGCCGCTTCGTGCCGCATTTCGTTGTGAAAGACGTTCCCGACGCATAGAGTGGGGGCGAATCTTGAATCGTGCAGTTCCTCTTGACCTGTGAGCCAGGTGGGATCGTTGGGTCTCGATACCGCGACGTGAGCTGCCCCAAACACAAAATTCCCTGTTAAGATGACACCCCTTCACCCACAATGTAGCCAAGGAACAGTACACGATGACGACTCCCTCACAATCTCGTGCTGTGTTAGTGGCGATTCAGACCCCCCGTGTGACTGGGGAGGAGCTGGAGAGCTCGTTGCACGAGCTCACACGTCTTGTGAAAACCCTCGGGTACTCTGTTGTGGGCCACGTCAGTCAAAAACGGAGTTCCGATAAATTGGCAACGGTCCTGGGTCAGGGCAAACTCACCGAATTGGCACGGTGGACCGGTGGGCCGGGAACAATCGCAGCGTCATTTGAAAAACCGATGCACAAAGCGGCCTTACAGCGCGAGGCTGCTGCTTCTGACGGAGAGGAGGACGCAGAAGAAAGCGAATCGGATGAACCGAGCGAGACCTTACCCAGCCCACGCGAGCAGGCGCAGATTGTCATCGTGGACTGTGATCTGTCGCCGTCACAATTGAAGAATCTCGAACGGGCCGCCGGCGTGCCGGTGCTCGATCGCACCGGGGTCATCATTGAGATTTTCAGTCGACATGCTCGAACCAGAGCAGCCCGACTCCAGGTGGAAATCGCAAGGCTCAATTATCTGGCCCCACGGGTGCGCGAAACCGGTGGCGGAAGCGAGCGGCAAGGCGGGGGGGTCGGCGGCAAAGGGGCAGGAGAGACGAGTCTTGAGCTCGATAAACGCAGAATTCGCGATCGCCTAAAAGAGCTCAGAACCGAATTGGCGGCCATCGGGGACGAGCATCTCACGCGTCGCGCGAGACGGGAAAATGAATTAACCGTCGCGCTTGTCGGGTACACCAATGCCGGTAAATCCTCGCTGATGCGAGCGATGACGGGCAGCGAGGTGCTGGTGGCCGACAAGTTGTTCGCCACACTCGATACCACAATCCGTCCACTCTATCCCGAAACGCGTCCTAAAGTGCTCATGAGCGATACGGTGGGATTCATCAAAAAACTCCCACATGACCTAGTGGCATCGTTCAAGTCGACGCTGGATGAAACGGCCTGCGCCTCATTGGTGCTGTTTGTCGTCGATGCCTCAGATCCGTCCTTCCGGTCTCAACTTGAGGTTACGCGGAAGGTGTTGGCCGAAGTGGGCGCCACGGATAGTCCCAGTCTCCTGGTGTTAAATAAACAAGATCGGCTCGGACCGGACGAGATTGCCTCGCTGAAGTCTGAATATCCCGACGCCGTGTTTCTGTCCACGAGAAGCCAAGATGATCTGAAAATGTTGCGTGAGCGGATCATGCGGTACTTTGAGAGCGAGATGATCGACGAGGAATTACATATTCCGTTTACAGCTCAAAAGATCCTGGCAGAGATCCGCACTCGGATGCGGATCTTGTCCGAACACTATGATGCCCAGGGACTTACGATACGGGTGCGATCGACCCCTGAGAACCTGACGGTGATTAAAAAGAAGCTCACGCGATAAGGCGCGGACCTCGCCATCCACCGGAACCAACGCTGGCCGCAGGCCAAGCAGCACCGTCTGCATGATTCCCGACTGTATGATCCCCCAACGTGCTATTTGCGCCGTTAGTCGGCGCGTTCTGTGCGTTCAGATAGCGCAGCTTGGAGGCACTGAAGTGTACCCTTGATGTAAGGTGAACTTGTTTGTCGCTCAACATCAAACTCGGTGCATCGTGCCATCCACCCAGGAATCCCCGATTCGATTTCTTCATCTGATTCGCTAGGCTGTACGTTCGCCATTATGGGTCACTGAGCCACAATGGCAGGGGATTTCCCCAGTATGTCCTCCTGCTCATGCGGGATACTCTAGGGGAGATCTTATTGGCTCAGTTCACGAAAGGGGGATTTATGATGATAAAGCGAAATCTGGGAATGCTGGTTATCGCAGCTGTGCTCGGTGGCGTGGGAGGACTCGCGTTTGCGGCCGATCCCATGAAGGACAAGGAAGCGACTCCGACGATCGGCGAAAGAATGACCAAGGATGCCGTCAAGGGCACTCTCATGAAGATCGATGGAGAGTACTATTCGATCCGCAATACGGATGGGGACCTGGTCAAAGTGCATGTGGACAAGAGCACGAAGCTCGACAAGGTAGTGGATGGCGACATGGTCAAAGCCTACGTCACCGATAAAGGCCACGTGACCACGTTGCAGCGGATAGAGAAATAGTCCCATCCCCAGGCGGTAGGCTGCGAAGCCTGCCGCCCCCACCTCTCTACCTGGCTCACATTGTCTCCTACGGAGTCGCCTCGGCCCCACTTCGGTTTCGGTTCCGGCCTGCGGGGAGGGATTGGTTCCCATTGCCACATTCGTCTGAGATTTTTCTCATGAACCTTCTTTACCCTTGAGAGTTTGCCTAATGGCTGAAGTGCTCCAGATCACAACGACAGGTGCGAAGGAGGTCGTGGACCTCACAGATCGACTTGGGGCGATAGTCCGCAAGTCGAAGATGCGAGAGGGACTCTGCGCTCTCTTTGTAACGCATACGACGGCCGCCTTGACGACCGGGGAAATCGGAGAGGGAACGGAGCAGGACTTCTTGCAGGTGGTTGAAAAGATGATTCCGCGCATTCAGTTTCAACATGCGCATAATCCCGCGCACGCCTGGTCTCACATGGCGTCGTCGATTCTGGGGCCGTCGCTGACGGTGCCGGTGTCACGTGGTACGCTGGCGCTCGGCACTTGGCAATCGGTGATGCTGGTCGAATTGGATGGCCCTCGCGAGCGCACGGTGCATGTGAGATTGGTGGGCAGTTTGGAAAGAGATTAGGCGTCGGATTTGGACATGGCATCTCCCTAACACCATCATCGGTCGATTGGCATCCTGTCGATGGCGCAACGGGGAAGTGATCTCACTGCGTTGGACCAGGTTCGATGATGTACGAAGGTTGGTGAAGAAGTCGGGCCTATCGTCGGAGGAAGGCGATCCAACGCCAGAGGTTTAGCAGACTGGCGAGAGAGGCCGCCACGTAGGTCAGTGCGGCAGCGGTAAGGATACTGCGAGCCCCCCGCTCATCATCAGGTGACAAGTAGTGGCCCTGTCGGAGTACGGGAAGGGCACGCCCGAAGCTGGCATCCCATTCGACGGGAAGCGTGACGAGGTGGACCAGCGTGGAGATCCCCATCGTCGCCATTCCGGCCATCAGAACGACGACACTCGCTAACGGGGTGCGTGCGACTGCCGCCGCGATGGGAATGCCCATCATCAGGATTGCCCCCACCTTCTCCGCGCCCTGCGCAACCCGCACGAGCTTCGTGCGTTCCGCCAGCGGTTGATACCCGAGGTGGTCTTGAATAGCGTGCCCGACCTCGTGGGCGGCAATCGTAATCGCTGTGAGGGATTTTCCGTCGAAGATCGCGGGCGTCAGGCGGACTGCTTTGCTGACCGGATCGTAGTGGTCGCCCGTCTCGGTCGGTTCCACTTTGATGTGTTGCAAGTCAAACCGATTGAGCAGATGCCGGGCCAATTCTGCCCCGGTTCCCGGATAGTCCGGACGGGGGGCGCTATGCTTGGCAAAGACACGCCTGGTCCAGAGCTGTGGCCCGAGCATGACCAGACCGACGATGATCAAGAACAGAATGAGACGTACCATTGTATTCCGGTTTCCCCACCACGCTTATGAGACGGCTTTCTCTCCTCACAGGCTACCACAATTGAAGACAGATCACCGAGACGCAACGCAGGGCGGATCTCTTCTTCTCAGCTGAATGAATTGCCGTCCTGGCTGTGATCGGATAACCTTTCCCATCGGCGCCTGGTGCGGTATCCTACTGCAACCCAAGACTAACGAGGTGTTTCGTGAAGCGTGCAGTCACATGTGTGTCACATCAGGTACAGAAGGGTGAACACCTCATCGCAACGGACTTAGGCTTGAAATATGTCCACCACGTATGACGTCATCGTAGTCGGCAGTGGACCAGCCGGCGCTTGCGCGGCGTGGCGTCTGGCTCAGGCAGGTGTCGCGGTCGCCGTCCTCGAGAAGGCCACGCTGCCTCGGTACAAAACGTGCGGAGGCGGTCTGGTGGGACGGGCCATGCGGGCGCTGCCTCTGGATGTGCATCACGTCACCGAACAAGAGTGCCATACAGCGCAGCTCAGTTTTCTGCGTGCCGGATTATCTTTCACGACTCATCGACCGACTCCGATCATCTCCACGACAATGCGCGATCAGTTTGACTATGCCCTTCTTTCCGCAGCTCAAACAGCCGGAGCAGTCGTCCACCAACAATGTGCCGTCGAGAAGGCTTCGTTCGACGGCGATGTCGTCACGCTCACCACCAACAGAGACTCGATGAAGGCCAAGTTCGTCATCGCAGCCGACGGGGCGCTCAGCACGGTTGCCCGAACCATGGGAATGGCCGATGGACGCGTCCTTATTCCCGCGCTTGAATATGAAGTGACGGTGCCTCCTGACCAGTTGGACAGATTACAAAACACAGCGAGATTTGATTTTGATCTGCTGCCTCATGGGTATGCCTGGGCTTTTCCCAAACGACAGCATCTCTCAATCGGCGTCCTGTCGATGGCGCCGCGGGGGAGTGATCTCAAATCTTCAATGGCGCGCTATCTCGACCTGCTCGGCTGTCGTTCCATCATGCAGGTGGAGCGACACGGATTCGTCATTCCCATTCAACCGCGACGAGGGCCGTTCGTCGACAAGCGAATCCTGTTGGTGGGTGATGCTGCAGGCTTCGCCGATCCTGTGACTGGAGAAGGGATTTCATTCGCCATTCAAAGTGGCTTGCTGGCGGCACAATCCTTGATTGAGACGCATCTTGAAGAAGAGTCCCTACGACAGGCCTACGCCCACGCACTGGCGGAGACAATTCTTCCTGAACTGCGAACAGGCAGATGGCTGGCCCAGATGCTCTACAACTGGCCTCG
>JANPKE010000388.1:0-2331 GCA_031425875.1 Nitrospirota bacterium | reverse complement strand
ATTCGCTCAACTAGACTATCTGATCGATGAGAGGATCAATCTCCGTGGCGGCATTCTCCTGATGCCGGTCGGCAAATTTAACTTGCTCCACGACTCCCCCTTGAACGACCTTGTCGATCGGCCGATGGTATCCAGACTCATCGTTCCGAGCACCTGGTTCGAAGCCGGCGCTGGGATCTATGGCACGTTCTATCCATCGGCTCTCTCCAAAATCGACTATGAACTCTATGCGGTCAACGGCATGACCCAAACCGCTGGTGCGGTGACGGATTTGGGCATTCGGGGTGCACGCGGAAGCGTGTCCCGAGATCGCGATGACAGCAAAGCCGTCGTCGGTCGCCTGGCCTTTAGTCCTATGTTGGGTATTGAGATCGCCGGCTCTGGATACCATGGGCAATATAAGCCCTCAGCTGCTACGGTTGGTTCAGGGAATATCGACATCTTCGCGGTGGATTGGACCTTGCAACGAGGTCCATTCGAGTTGATCGGCGAAGCGGCCTGGACCAGAATCAGCAACAACAATGCCACCGGCGTGGCCGGCAACGCAATAGGCCCTGCAGGCATGTTTGGCTACTATGTTCAGGGGAACTATCACTTTATGCCGGAAATCCTAAAGAGACTGGCACCCAGCCACTTCTCTGATGCATCCACCTTCACGGCAACGGTGCGCTGGGAGCAAATCGATACCGATACAGACAATCGCACGGTGGGTGGGGCCAACACCCTTGGCAATCGGCGAGAACTCGACCGGTTGACAGTCGGTCTGAATTTCAGACCCGTCGAAGACATGGTTTTTAAAATCAACTGGCAGCATAACGCGCAGAACGGTGCAGTGGGATTAACCCCTGCAGGAGATTTAGGAACCGCCAGTAGTCCAATGGACGGGGACGGATTCCTGTTCCAGGCAGCGACCTACTTTTAACCGTACAGCTAAGGAGGCTCCCCGCCGGATCGGCGGGGAGCTCATGACATGACAAAGTTTCTGTATCGAATGAACTTGCACATCCTCACGCTCCTTCTGGTTGGAAGTGTGGGAGGTTGCGCCTTGATGACCAGTGGCATGGATCAACGAACTACCACCTGTAACTATGACCAAGCCTGGGATGCGGCCATCGATGCCGTAAAGGATCGGCCGGTCGATACGAACGATAAAGAGGCTGGATTGATCGTCACGCACTGGCTCGAAGTTCCGATGCCAGGCCGAAAGTATGGTGCGTTTCGACGGGAAATCCCAGACAGCAAAGATCGATCTCGCCTCACGCTACGAGTGAAGCGGGCGGACGACAGGACAAAAGTCTTTTTCATCGAAGAACGACACAGCTGGGTCATGCGAGGAGGCTCACGTCTCTTCGGCTGGGTTCCGACAGACCCGTCTGAGGAAGTGATGCACGACCTGCAAAATCGCTTGGATGCCAAGCTCAAGGAACACGGATGCGCAACCACCTAAATTTCATTACCGGCTTAGCAATGGGGATTGCGCTTTGGCTGACGCCACCCGCTTGGGCTGCAACAGAAAAGGTATGGGACAACGACCTCAAACGGTATCTCACCGACGACGAACTAAATCATGCCGAGGTTTTCATGCCGGAAGAAGATGCCCTGAAGATTGTCCTACCGAAATCTGAACGGGTTCGCAAAGAACTCATCCAGCTGACGACAGAGAAGAAAGAGCTGATCGAGCAACGCATCGGATGGAAGTTCCCCGAGCAAGCGTTCGAAGTCTACATTGGTGAAACCAGCGATAAGATCGACGGATACGCCATGGTTCATAATACCATCGGCAAACACAAGCATATGACCTACATGGTTGGGGTCGACACCAAGGGAGCCTGTTCCGATGTCGAGCTGCTGGTCTTTCGTGAGGCTCGTGGGAGTGAAGTCGGCCGGAAGCGATTCAACGTACAGTACGAAGGCAAAACAGTATTGGACCCGATTCGCATCAACAAAGACATCATCAACATCACAGGCGCCACGATGTCCGTACGTTCCATCAGCGCTGGTGTGAAGCGGGTACTCGTGTTGATTGACGAGTTCTACCTGAAGCCTGCCGGGCTCAGCAGTGATGCGCTGGCTGCGAAAAAGGAAAAAGGGTTTTTGCCTTCAATTTTCGGGAACTAGCGAAAGCGGACCCAGCGTCCCCGGCATGCGAAATTTTAATCAAAAATTCCGGCTCCGTGATTCAGATCGCCATATTCGGTTGCTCTACACGTTATTTTTACTCTTGATGCTGACTGGATTTACATTTTCGTTTTTTTGGGCACATAGCATGACAGGATTATCACCGCAAGGCATTGCCGAGCACTATCGAGGATCGGACGCAACGTTCGGGGA
>JANPKE010000387.1:0-6013 GCA_031425875.1 Nitrospirota bacterium | reverse complement strand
GACCGGCCCGCCCGATTATGACGACTACTATCAGCTTCTTACCGAGCTTGGCCACACAGCGCAGGGACTTGATCGCATCCTCTTGTACGAAGGCTCTCGTGGCTGTTGGTGGGGGGAGAAACATCACTGTACGTTTTGTGGACTCAATGCACAGAGTATGAAGTTCCGGGCCAAGGCACCGGAACAAGTCATGCAGGAGATCGCGGGCCTCTCACAGCGCTATGACGCCGTCCGGTTTCGCCTCGTCGATAACATCATTGACATGGCCTATATCGACAGTCTCTTCGGCAAGTTGGCGGAGGACCACTGCGACTTGGACGTCTTTATCGAAACCAAGAGCAATTTGCAGAAGCGCCAGATCAAGACCCTGGCCGCCGGTGGCGTGAAATGTATGCAGCCAGGCTTGGAAAGCCTGAGCCTCAATCAGCTGCGCGCCATGGACAAGGGTGTCACGCCGATGCAGAACATCATCTGCCTCAAGTGGAGCCTCTACTATCACGTGATGGTGTCATGGAATATTTTGCTGGGATTTCCGGGCGAGACCAGCGAGGACTATCAGCGTCAGCTCGACCTGATTCCCTCCCTGCTGCACCTGCAGCCGCCCGAAGCGACCGGCAAATTTTGGCTCCAACGCTTCAGCCCCTACTTCACCAGGCCGCACGACTATGGCATCCGTATCACGGGGCCGGGGATGGCCTACGAATATGTGTACGATGCACGGCAGGTCGACCTCAAGAAGATCGCCTACGATTTCGAGTACGAACTCGACAACTGGCCGGTGGATCCACATCTGTACCAAGAGTTAGTCACCGCGATCGAAGGCTGGCAGAGAATGCATAAGTCAGGAGACCGACCATTTCTGTATTACTCGAAGGCCCCGAACTATGTAACGGTCTACGACGGCCGGAGTCCGAAGGCGCCGACTCGTCGACGGTATGAAGGCTTGGCGGCGTTAGTGATCGAGATCTGTAATGAGGCGGCGAAGAGTATCGAGCAGATTCGAACAGCCGTGGCAGGAAAAACGAATTGCGACGACGCAAGCTTGTTACCAATCCTCAGCGAGCTTACGGCGCAACGCGTCTTGTACGAAGAGCGCGGTAAGTACTTCACGCTGGCCATTCCAGAGAACCCCTACCTCTGATTTACTAAAGCGTCACATCGATAACTTCTCCGCTACGTTTCGCATTTGCATCCCGTGAACGAGCGACGCGCCTCCGCGGATGGCACAGGCGACGTGGACGGCTTCCGTCATTTCTTCAACGTTCGATCCTTTTTCCAGTGACGCCTTCGTGTAGGCATCGATGCAGTAGGGACATTGCACGGTATGGGCGACGGCGAGGGCGATAAGCGCCTTCTCTCGCTCCGTCAACGCGCCCTCCACAAACACCGCGTCGTAGTAACTCTTGAACTTCTCCCACAAGGCTTTGTTGCCTTTTCCAATGTCAGCAAACTTGCCAAGATCATGCGAATGGTAATACGAGTCCATGAGGAACCTCCCAGGTAATTCGATGATGTGGAGAAGAAAGAAGTCGCGCGATGAAGCGATCAGGCATGGCCCGGAGGGATAGGCTCGACATTCGCCAGAGCTTCGGAGAAGCGATTACCGACGATGTCGGTCACCTGTGTCATGAGATCCTTCACTTCCTGCCATTCGGCCGGCAGCAAGTCCTGCTTCAACTGAGGGTGGATGGCCCATTGGGCTTCAACTTGTATCCCTTTCCGGCTAACGAGCACGCGGAGCAATTCCACGTCCCAGGCCGGATCAGCGGTTTGATCACCGGAAAGACTGTTGTTCGGTTGTTCTGGTGGAGGAACGGCACGCGCCATGCGAAGACTCCGGTTGATCGATAGTCACAGCATACCGTATCCACACTCGTGTTGTACATCAGTGGGGGAGCTTCACGAGGCACGCCTCTCTCGTGTGTTCATGTCCGTGGAGCGTCTTGCTTGAGAACCTGGAGCATCGCCTCGTGGATTTGTCCATTACTCGCGACAAGCTCTTGTCCGTAGATGGAGAGATCCTTTCCGTTAAAATCGGTCAGCCGCCCACCGGCTTCTTTTGCAATGACTGATCCAGCCGCCATATCCCAGGGATTGAGCTGGACTTCCCAGAACCCGTCGAAACGCCCCGCTGCCACATAGCAGAGATCCAATGCCGCAGAGCCTGTTCGCCGAAGTCCCTGTGTCTTGAGTGCAAACCTAGCAAAATGATCCAGGTTGTTGCGCGGTGTGTCTCGGATGTCGTATGCGAAGCCTGTCACCAGCAGGCTGCTGTCGAGCGTCGCCGTCTTGGATACGTGGATGGGGTGACCGTTCAATTGAGCGCCACGATGTTCAATGGCTGTGAAGAGTTCGTCCCGTGAGGGGTCAACAATCACGCCAAGAATACAGCGCCCCTCATACTCAAGGCCGATCGAGACGCAGTAGGTGGGGTAGCCGTGAGCAAAATTCGTGGTGCCGTCGAGTGGGTCGATGACCCAGAGATAGGGTGACGGGACCTCCTCAATACGGCCACGCTCCTCAGCTAGGAATCGATGGGTGGGGAAGCGAGCCCGGATATGGTCGATGACACACTGTTCAGCGGCACGGTCCGCGTCCGTCACCAGATTGATTGGATTCTTATACTCGATGCGGAACCCAGAACTCGCATAGGTCCGGAGGAGGGCGCCCGCTTCTTTGCCGGCGGCAATCGCCGTGTCGAGCAGGATGTCGTGGGACAGGTGGTCATGAAGAATCGGCACGCCGGATTGTAGCATGCCCTGCATGGAATCGAGCGGGGGGAATGGTGCTTTTCACAGAAACAAGCCTTTCCTACAATGCACAGGCAAGGATTACATGAGTGCAAGAGTATGTTTATTGAGCGAACATATTATTTGAATCAAGAAACTTGACAGAGATTAGAAGCAATGCTATAAAGCAAGCATGCTTTACGAGAGGTGCTTGTGGAGGAATTAAGAGACATTCTCGTTGGGCTGGAACAACGGATTAACGCCTACAAGAGTAGGTTCCAGGACTTGGAGAAGAAGCGTCGTCGGTTGGATGACGAAATTGCGACGATTAAGAAATATCTCGAACTTGCTGAAACCCTCTATCGTGTCGAGGCCGACAAGGCCAAGCTCGCCAGTCTCTCCAATCAAATCATTCCCGCAGACGACTCCAGGGGCATTCGGTCTTCACAGGTCATGGACGTGACCGATCAATCGCGAGAAATTTTGCTTGGCCGAAGTAAGTACGTTGGGAAAAGCGTCCCACAAGCCGCCTATGAGATTCTCCGTGAATCAAACCGCTCCATGCATGCGAAGGAGTTGGTGCAGCGTCTCATTGAAGGTGGGTTGCAGATCAAAGGGAAAACGCCGCTGACATCGATTGCCACGTCGCTCAAACGTGACAAACGGTTTAGAAAAGTCGGTCCCAACACGTTCGAGGCGTTAGACGATATGTTGATTCAGGCGGTGTAGCAATCAGTTAACGGGCCTAACGTGATACTGCGAAGGGGGGTGAGACTCTTGGCCACAAAGAAAGCAGCAAAGAAGAAGAAGAAGTAATCCCCGCAATAAGTATGATGCGTCGGGGGTGAGGCCACTCACTCCCGGCGTACCATACTGCGATGTGTTGGAATAAAGAGCGCGTCCTGCCAGAAGATCAGCAATCAGCCAGATAATAATCTCTGCAGACTACTACGAAGCCTGAAGTGCGACAGCCGGATGAAGATGAAGCGCGTGTGCGATCGATCGCTTTCCTTCTCCTGAGGGGTCTGCGTTAAGAAGCACCCACTTCTCTGGCTGCGTCAGGATCTGCTGGACCAACCGCGTGTGGAGTGCATGTCCCGACCGGTCTGCGACGATGTGACCGATGAAGGGCATCCCCATAAGAGAAAAGTCACCGATCAGATCAAGGATTTTGTGGCGGACAAACTCATCGTCGAATCGGAGGCCGGATTCGTTGACGACTCCGTCATCCGACAGAACAATGGTATTGTCCAGGGTTCCGCCTTTGCCGAGCCCGCGAGCCCACAAGGCCTGGACTTCGTACAGAAACCCAAATGTCCTGGCTTCGGCGATCTCATTCTCAAACGCGCTGGCGGAGCAATCATAGGCATAGGTCTGCGTATTGATCAGAGGATGTTCATAGTGAATGGAGTAGGTGATCTTCGGGGTGGGGGACGGTTCGATCCGAACACGCTTCGAACCCTCGGCCACTTCGATCGGCGCCATAATCTTAAGAAACGCCTGCTTCCGATTCTGGGGGACAATACCGACGGATTGAATCAGCCGGACGAAGGGCGCGGCGCTTCCATCCATGACCGGAACTTCGCTTGCCGATACATCGATGAAGACATTGTCTACATGAAGGCCTGACAGCGCCGAGAGCAGATGCTCAATGGTCTGAACTTGGAACCCATTGCCGCTGATGGCTGTACACAATTCGGTTGGGACGCGATGTCTAACGGAGGCCGAAAGATGCGCATCAACGCTCGTTTTGCGATTGACAAAAACCACGCCGGTGTCAGGGGGGGCTGGCCGCAGCGTAATCGACGCCGACTGGCCAGAATGGAGTCCCACACCAGAACAGGTTACTGCCGATGCCAAAGTTTGTTGATTGCGCACAAGTCCTCCCTTATAGAGACAAATGCTTAAACGTAATGATCCCGTTTTAACACAAAGCAATTCATGTGCCTGTGATCTACATACGTAAGATATTGTTATTGCGGTGTAGTATGCGACACGTTTTACAATATAACTGTATCTAAAAAGGCACAACTGTGTTGTTTTCAGAAAGAGTCAATCAGGATAATGAAGATTCGGTACGCTCAATTGCGCCAGACCAGCAATGTTGCTTCGGGTGCTGCGCGGACGGTGTTCAGGCAACTCTGCAATGGTGGAAGCAGTCTGTTCCGTCCCATGTGTGATCCGCAGCTTGGTAATCGGTTGAGCCGTATGAGTCTACGTGGAAGTGGCTATTCAAGCGGGGTAGATCGCTCATGTAAACGGGCGCGATCCTCCCTCAAGCCGCATTAGTTCTCGGCATAGCTTCGTCATGTAACGTTCCGAATCTCGTCTCATACTCCGTTACCACGCGAGTGAGGACAATCCTTTTGCCGCAAAGGGATTGAGCTCAATACGGTTAATCAACTGAACGTGGATGTTCGTCTGTCCGCGCTCCCACACGTTATTGATTGACACCGAAGGCCAGCACCACTTCCTCGCGAGTCGAAGACACATTGCACACATTCCATACGAACTCTGAAAGGCGGTAACAAACCTGATCCCACACTCAGGTGTTGCGCCTATGTCCTGGTCCAAGCGCATTTCTAGCTGCCAGGCTGCAAACCACCGCGCAAGATCGACACGCTGGTTGTTGGGAAAATCGTGGAGTTGGCGGTGTCCCCTCCTCTCTAATATATCGGACGAGAAAACATTTTTTGTCACATTCTGCCACTCGCCGTGAACGGTCCCCGCAGGGCGAGGTAGAAGCGCCTTGTAAGATAAGGGGAATTTGCTTCGTCAACTGGCACCTACCTTGCTAATCTTAGGTAACTCGCGAACCAAGGTCTTCTTCATATTTATGAGAATACTCCGGAAACACAAGAAGGCTACGATGCAGTCACCCTGCAGGCAGCGGCCGACTTCTGGGTTCGAGAGTCCGCCCTTCGCCACCTACGGGGCCTCCTGGTTCGCACTCGAATCGCGGATTATGTTCGATGGGGCGGGTGTGGCGACGCTCAGCACCGTCGCCACCGAGCCACTAGCTCAGAGCCGAGCCGAAGCATCCCTCTCAGCCGATGACGCGACAACATCTGACACCTCACCCGATCCGGCACCTACAGGTGAGCCTCAATTCAACTCGAGCGACCAAGCCTTATTCGATGCGCTGGCGGCCTACGATACGTCAGCGGCCCGTCAGGAAATCGTGTTTCTCTCTCCCAGCGTGCGCGACTACCAACAACTGCTGGATGGCATCAGCCCCAACGTCGAAGTGATCATCCTCGATCCTGCCCGCGACGGGGTGGAAC
>JANPKE010000386.1:0-12177 GCA_031425875.1 Nitrospirota bacterium | reverse complement strand
CGGTTCGGGGGAAAGAAAGTATCCTGGTCCGCCTGTGCCGTGGATGGTGCGCTCGGGAGATTTGCTCAACGGATCGCCGCCCTGGATGATGAACCCAGGCACCACACGATGGAACGTGGTGCCGTCATAGAACCCCATCTTGATGAGATTGATAAGGTTCTCCACATGGCGTGGTGCGACGTCTGGATAGAAGCGAATTTTAATCTCACCAAACCTCGTGACGATTGTCACCCGGGGATCTTTTTTCCGAAATTGAAGTGTCATCGCCATGAATGTAGCAAGGTGGTCTTTCGAGAGGCAAGGCTCTCGTCAGTTTGTTGTATTGAGTGGTACTTGTTGCCTGATTGATGTTGGAGCCTCAACGCCAAACCCCAAAAAACTCACCACTCACTATTCATCATGGTCTGAGTCCGTCCCCAGGCCTAATCTTCACCCACATGATTCCACCGATCAGGGCAATAAAGGCGGCGAGGCCCAGAGAAGCGCCCCAACCCCACTGTTGGGCGAGCCATGGCGTGAGTGTCGGAGAAATGGCCCCGCCAAGATTGGCGCCCATATTCATAAGACCTGAAAGGCTCCCGGCATGGGTCGGTGACAGGTCGCTTGTCGAGGACCAATAGGCCCCGATCGTGAAGTACAGCCATCCGGCGCCCAGTGACAGGCTGGCCAGGGCAAGGTAGGGAGACTCAGTGATCGCACCCAGGGCGATGGAGACGGCGGCGAGCCCCATTCCGGTCATTCCCACAATCTGGCGGCCCTTGGTGACGCCACGTCGCATAGCCAATCGATCCGTGACCCATCCGCCGAGAGGGCACGAGACAAGGATGGCAAGGAAGGGAGCGGCAGCAAACACTCCACCTCGTAGAACACTGAAGCCACGCTCGTTGACCAGGTAGAGATAAAACCAAGACATGTAGACATAGGCGACATAGCCCAAGCATCCGTAACTCAGCATCAGCCACCACACGCTCGGCGTGTTTCGCAGGGTCGCCCAGGGAATCGAAGGGCGTATTGGAACAACTGGAGTCGTGGACGGTGTTCCTTCGCGATGAGTGTGCCATGGGTGATGCGATGGATGATCGGCTGCCAAGCACCACCAGATGACTGCGAGGCCGAACCCCATCCCGCTTGAAAGATAAAAGGCGGATTGCCAACCATAGTTGACCATAATCCAAGCTGTGACTGGCGGGGTAATCGCTGCACCGATCCCTATCCCGCCGATGGCAATGCCGATGCCAAGACCGCGCTCATGAGCAGGAAGCCAATCGGTGACTGCACGGTTAAAGGTCGGCAACGCCGCTGCTTCTCCGACACCGAGAAGAAATCTGACCAGGGCCAGTGCGCCGACGATTCCGAGCGGCGCGGCCAGGAAAGAAGTCGCGGCAATGGCCGTCCAGGCGGTAAAGCAAGACCACCAAATTAATGCGATCGTGAGGACGATGCGGATGCCCAAGCGATCACCCAGCCACCCACCAGGAATCTGGAACAGGGCGTAACCGACGACGAATGCAGAGAAGACCAATCCCATCTCCTGCTCAGTCAGTCCCAACGCCGGCATCATCTGGCGTGCGGTGACCGAGATGTTGATGCGATCGATGTAGGTGACGACGCTGATGGCAAAGAGGAGTCCGAGAATCAGCCAACGGAGGGGCGAAGGAGGTGTGGCGTCTCCGAGATTCGTGGGGACTGTCTCGTTCACAATCGTTTCATTATCGAATTCATGGAGGGATTGGCTACTCTGAGACTTGGTAGGCGTTGAGGGATTGAATGCCTTGCCGCCTCTTTGTGAAAGGCGGCAAGGCGAACTGGTTAGTTAGGGACAATCTCGAGCAACTCAACCTCGAAGACTAAGGTCGATCCCGGCTTAATAATCGGTGGTGACCCCCCGTCGCCGTAGGCTAGATTGGATGGGCATACGAGCCGGCTCTTCCCTCCGACCTTGATCTGTTGGACGCCTTCCGTCCAGCACTTAATGACTTTGTTCAGTGGAAATGTCGCTGGTTCCCCTCGTTTAATGGAACTATCGAAGACCGTCCCATCAGCCAAGGTGCCATGATAATGGACCTTGACCGTATCCGTTGCTTTTGGCACGGCCCCGGTTCCAGGCTTGATGGTGGTGATCACGATGCCGGATTCAGTTTTGGTGGCGCCCTTCTCCGAAGCCGCTTTGGCTAGAAATGCGGCTCCTGCTTTCTTCTCGCCCTCAGCAACCAGCGCCACTCGAGATTGTTGAAGCTGTTGAATCTTCGGCCCAAATGTTTGAAGGTCAGCTTTGGGGGGGCGCTTCAGTACGCCGTCGGTAAGGCCATTTTTGACCATATCGAGTTCGGCGTCGCTGAGCGAAAAGGTTCCTAGCGATTGGCTAATGGCCAATCCAAGAGCATACAAAGTCTTCTGATCATCATTCGCCGGATCTGCTGTGGCCGCCAATAACGGTGTCGCGAAAGTGAGAAGCCCTATGGCAAAACACAGTGTACGAATTCGCATGGAGTGGGTCCTTTCTAATGATGGGCCATGGGCCAATGTCGCACGTAAGGATACGATAGGCTTTCCAAATCTCACAACAGAAATCTCGCTGAAGTAGGTAGGGCCAGTCAGGCGAGGTTCTATGCTCCACGTAAATATGTGGTTGAGAGGGTGGCGGAGAGGGAGGGATTTGAACCCTCGGTAGAGATTTTGTCCCTACGGCGGTTTAGCAAACCGCTGCCTTCGGCCACTCGGCCACCTCTCCACGTCACAATTAACGGATTACGCCGCATCCACAGCGGAAAGCGTCGCTAGGGCGGGAATCATCACCGAAGCCCATCTTACCTCAGCTGATAGGAGGGGTACAAGAGAGGAGTGAAGCTTCGGCTAAAACTGAACCCTGGGTCACAATCAGATTTGATAAGGCCCAGTGTCTGCATCGCGAACAGGTTCATGAACACGTCGTCGCATGGTCTGGCCGACCACGGGTGTGTATTGGATTTTTCATTCCACAAGGGCATTCGCTCTTCGAATGCGGCTTTTCAATGTTGGGACTGAGGGTGCTCGTGCTTAGGCAGCGTTGAGCGGAACTGATAGGCGTGAGTCAGGAGGTTCTGCCGAGCATGCCGTTTGATGGGACATGCCTCATACATCGTACGAATGATCATGCAGCAGCCGACACGATTGTGAGAAGAGAGTTTACGGTGAAGAACGGGTGGTCGTGGATAAACGTTGAAGGAATCTGAGTTTGATGGTGCCTGAGTGATCTCTCTTCCTTGGCTGCCAGCTGATCAGGTCAAAGAACTTTTGTAGGAGGTTCAATGGTCGGGCTGCGATTACAGGTTTTTCCTGGAAGGTGCTAGATGGAGCATCACTATTCACGAGCGGGATCGCATAACGGAGCTTGGCGTAGCTTGGTCGGACGACACCGCTGAGGATCAGCATGTGAAGAGCCTTCCGTTTTTGTCGTGTGTGCTCTATCTCAGTTCGCAGCGGCATCCGGTGACCTCCATTTTCGTGAACCGAGGCCAAACTGGAGAAGCTAGATCCATAAAACGCTCTTGAAGTCTGTATCCAGACTTCGTGGGTGGCCACATTGGCGGCAACGAGCGAATAGGCTTGAGTCATCAGATGTCCCGGAAGTTCGAAGGACAAGTTGGTATGTCTTTCCTCCACAAAATGGGCACGCTTCCCGATGGAGGTTCTGTTGGATCAAATTTCGCCGGTTGAGTTGCTTTTCCATTTGTTACCCCCCATCCAGTCGCTGTGTCGTGATCCGGCTGATGTCAGAATAAGACTCCAGGTGATACGACGAAAATAAGGGCATGGTTGTCCTCGCAAGGTTGCTGAGTACAGCAGTTGCTGTCATGCGCGAATCATGATCTGTTGGCCTAGGCTGGCTGATGTTGGCACGTGGTTTGCGTCAGCAGCTATGAATTGTCTAAGCCTCGTTTGGTCCTTGGGTGAAACAAGAAGAAGCTCAATCTGGATCCACTCATTCTTGACCCACTGCACCTCCGCTAATTCGATCACACTAAAAGCGTTGTCATCGGGGAACCACAAACGGAGTTTGACATAATCACCAGGGCGCAGCCTTTTAGGGGTTAAGATGATCGGGTGAGAGGTTGATAGTTCATACAGGCACCCGTCGCCCCTCAAGCCGTTGCTTCCTTTTGAAAGCATACAGTCGATCCCAATTTTTGATAGAAGTCCTGCGGGCATGTTCTCTCCTTATGTGGAAACTCTGAACAGTAGGGAGACGGTACTACAGGAGGGGAGCTAGGACTATTCTCCTGGCAGGTGGAAAGACCGAACTAAAGGGGCATCACCGCGATTCTTGTATCTCGGTGATGAAGCGTTTATAGCAATGCAAATACATTTAATTGTCATATAGTTATGAGCAATATTTAAAGTTATCAGATATGATGATGGGAGGGGTTAAAGAGTCCATGAAACGCTTCACGACTCATCTGCCCACATGCTCTGCTGATGGGCAGTTGTGAGTGGTTGATGATCTCTCAACAATCCTTCTCGCTCCTGGCTTAAATGTCAGGTAGTACCAGACCATTTTTGGCGTCACTCGGAATCGTGTTCGGAAGCTAAACAGGAAGAAGATTTAGACGATGCACCAGAGTAATCACGCGAAGAGTCCTGAAACATGAATCGAGCGAATATGGGCAATGGCTTGTGCAGGACCGATCGTTGGCAACGTGCGCAGTCGGCATAGATGAATGGTAACCGTAGAGCTGGTGCGAAATCCTGATCAATGACATGGGCCACATGCCGTCTCTGTTGGATTGCGACTGGGACTACGCCAGGCAAGGGTTTTCCATTGTGCCGACGAAATGGCCAGCGTCGCCGATGAGGAAGATCCAGGGAGAGTCTGGGATGGAGATCTGCTTAGACTGTGACCCGACCGTATGAATGTTAGGGAACCGCCAGGGTGTGGAGCCTGCCCCTCAATCACTTTGGCGGACAAGATCCATGACCATCACTCCGTCCTGGCGGACAGCACTCACGGGGTTATTCAGTTTGACCGTGATGCCCATCTGTTCAAGAGCCGAAAGAGCTTTGGGTGACAGCTTGGGGTTGAATCCGTGAGGAATGCGTAGGCCGGCCTCTACGAGCGGGAAGGTTTAATGAGGAATCCACTTTCCAGGATTAAACACATCCATTGAGTAAGCTGCGTGGCGAACCACAACCTGTCAAAGACCTCCTCCGAGCCCGGTTGTGGACCCTCTCTCTTAGAATCGGCAGGTTTTGATTTTTCTTGAGCCCGTTCGGAGCGGATAACCCAATCGCGTAGGCGGCGGTAGCCGTGCTGCTACACTTACCTCAGCGCAGGAAATGGTTCATGTATTGGTACGCACCCGTACGGAATGGGAAAAGGAGTACAGCTTATGGCCGTCACAACCCGTCACGTTTTGCAGATGACCAATTCTGTTTGTTTGGCCGTCGCCTTTGTCATGATGGCCGCCTGTTCAGGTGGGTATTATACGACTAATGTGAACGGCGGAAAGAAGGTCTATCGCGTTGGTGAACAGGGCGCCAAGACCCTTGTGTATGAAACCGACCAGAATGGCCACACCACCATCCATGATGCCGACGATCCAAGGGCGAAGCAGCAGGCTGCCGCGCGAGAGAGCGCAGAACAGCTCAGTGCGAAGCGAGCTGACCAACTTGAGCAGCTAAGCCAGACGCTTAAACGGCAGCCGAACGATCCTATTTATGTCAGTCTTGCCCAACCGTTACTGGATTCGCAAATGGAGAAGGCTGAGCGATCAAAAGGAGCGGTGGCGGAGCAAATGCGAAGTGAATTCGAGGCAGACCCTATCATCAAGCTCATTGAAGACAATCGCAGTCGGTCCGGTTTGTTACGGTCGCATGGTGCGCCGAGCGCCGATGTCGAAGTGTCGCCGAAGGTTTCGCTAAAGGAAGCCTATGGAATCGACCGGAAAACTGGAAAGCCAAGTAAGATGCTGGCGGTTGTCTTTGAGGCCACAATCACGACACAGGTCCCACCGGCGACGTACAATGTGACAGAATCAGGCCATGTCTTGAAAAACCTGGAGGTTTCCAAACGCTTCGCCAAACAGGTCCGGCAAGTCATCCTGGAAAAGATTGCCCCCACTATTCCAGCCCACTGAACGAATGACTCGTAACCTGGCGCGAAGCAGGGTGTGCGATCGTTACGGCATCGATCGCCGTTTAAGTTTGTGCCCAACCTGCACGATGACCTCGATGGCGGGTGTGAGTTCGTGGCCCAAATGAGTTAACGCATATTCCACGGTTGGTGGGGAGGTGGCCATGACGTGACGTGTCAAAATCCCATCCTGTTCCAATCGTTGGAGCTGCGATAAAAACACTTTTGGTGACACACCTGGAATATCAGCCAGCAATTCGCTGAACCGTCGAGCATCATTGATACGTCCATGCACTAGCCGGAGACTCATGGGTTCTTGAAGACCCTCGATGCAATCCAGCGAATCGGCAAAGTCTCGAAGATCATCGATGCCGTCCTGTATCTTGCCAATGCGACCTTCGTTGTTATTGAGGAGGTCGACCCGGATAATTGGGGTATCGCAGGAATGATGATTTCGCAATACCTTCGCTATGAGCAAGTTGTGGCAAAGCCTGTTGCCGGATGAATGCCAGATGAAGCCGTTCGACATGAAGCACCAGCTGCTATATTTTCTGGGACTCACCGGTCATCCATGTAATAATGCCGCCCGTTTCAGAGTGAGCACCTCATGGCAAAGCGACAACCAGCTGACTCTCGAATCACCATCGCGGATACGCCGCAGGGGCTCCGCATCGTCATGCCTTGCAGACGCAGTTGGTTGGTGGTTTGCTTTCTGGGGTTTTGGATCTGCGGGTGGGCGGTAGGTGAAGTCATGGTCACCCGCCAGTTGCTGAACGGGGATGCTCCGCCGCTGGGAGAAGTCTTCATGCTGACATGGCTTGGGGCCTGGACGGTCGGCGGGCTGCTCGCCATCTATGCGTGGCTGTGGCAGGTGATGGGGAAGGAGATGCTCACGGTGCACGGGCAGACGTTCAAGATCAGACGCGACATCGGAGGCTTCGGGTTTGACAAGGAATATGATCTTGTGCAGATGCGCGATGTACGGGTGGGTCAGCTTAGCGTAAATCCGTTTGAGTTTTCATCGAGTCTCCAATTATGGGGAGTCGGTGGTGGAGTGATCGTTTTTAACTATGGTGCAAGAATCTATCGATTCGGGGCTGGACTCGATGAAACAGAAGCGAAACAGATTGTGACTACCATCAAACAACGCTACCGCATTCCAGAGAGCACAAGGACGTAGTGGCCTAGGTCGAGCCCGCCACGAGTTGGCTGAGTTCATACGAGAGATGGTTATGTTACGGGCAAGGATGGTGCTGGTTTACACGCTGTGGGTTTTGGCGCGCGCCATCATCTTGCAGTAGGAACAGACGTCGGCGGTGGTTGGCTGTCGGCAGACGGAGCAGGGATGCAGCATGGCCTGGTCTTTCTCGGCCATCGTGGTCGGTAAGGCTTCGGGCTTGCGCTGTTTGTCGAGAAAACCACAGTAGAAGGCCTGTTTGGTGCCAGGGGATTCCGTCTCAAGCCGATTCAGCACTTCTTTATAGAGAAGGGTCCGTGCGCCTTTTGCCATCGGACACTCTTCCACGATGTAGTCGATGCGGTTGAGCACCGAATAGGCGGCCAATTCGCGTTCAGATAGACGAAAGAGCGGTTTCACTTTCTTGGCAAACCCGTCGAGAGAGGCCGGCAGGCTGGGGGATTGCTTATCTAAATACTCCTCTTGCCAGCGCAGCACGTTGCCCAGCAGGCGGGCTGCTTCATCGTCGAGATTGTGGCCAGTCGCCATCACATCGTATTTGTGTTCCAGCGCGACGCGATTGAACTGGTAGCGTTTGATGGTGCCACATGTACTACAGGTCGGACGGTGAATCAGCATGGCTAGTTCCTTGATCCCGGCGCCTGCTTCCTGTTCCACAGTGTGGACATGCAGAACTGCACCATGCGGGGCGGCCACGGTTTCAGAAAAATTCACCACTTTGGCATGGGACACGTCCGAGTACCCACCGATGCCGAGGTTCACATAGAGCGCGTCGGCTTTGTAGCCCATCTTGAGGAGAATTTCCCAGAGGGCCAGGCTATCTTTCCCGCCTGAGACCGCAACCAGGATCCGATCATCTTTTCCGAACATCTTTTCAGACTTGATGGCCCGGCTGACCTGGTCATGCACATAGACGTTGAAGCAGCCTTTGCAGAAGGCGGCATTGTGGCGAGGCAGGTCGATCACTGCGCGGGTTTTGCATTTGGTACAGTTCATGCCGAAACCGGTGAGGGGGCCGGGGAAATGGGTGAAGGGCAGAACGGGAGGGGTGCACCGCCGGAGATGACCGGACGGATTTCGATCTGGTCCTGGTCGTAGAGCATCTCATCCTCGGTCACGAGTTCATCGCCGCGTATGATCAGGTGCGCTTCGACTACGAGATTAAGTTCTTTGAAGAGGTCTTTCGCCTTCTTCGGACCTTTGATCTCAATGGTTCGTGAGGGATGGCTGAGTTGAACTTGCATACCCTGATCATATGCTGCGGATGCGCAAGGGGGCAAGGGGCCGTCTCTGGGCACAGAGGCCTATTTACTTCTAATCCAAAGTATACAGCACGAAAATGCTGTAGGGACCAGGCTCTGAATTGTTGAACATTCCCGTTTCGACAAGCTGCTTTGTGGTCTCGAAATTGGGGACCAGACAATGTGAATTGGTCTGAATCTTGTTAGCCAGTGAGTTGCATGAAAGTGTGGACCATTCAGGTGTGTTCCTCGTGACGCTGTTTGCTACATGTGGCAGTGAGGTCGATGGACTGCTCTCGTGCAAATTGTTCAATCACATCGGGAGAATCGAATAGCCAATGCCCAGTGTGTCTCCACAAGTCAATGGAATCGGCATGTAGGGAGTATGGCAAGGCTTCTCCGCGACTTGCGAAGCGTTCCTTGGCCTCGTGGGCGTGTTCGCCACCAGCTACGGCGAGCACTGTTTGAAATTCCAATCTAACTCAGTTCGGAATGGAGAAATTGCACCGCCGAGAATGCGGTGGCTGCTGATGAATGTGGGGAAATGATCTGAAGAACCAGGCGCACCAGGACCTCGTTTTCACAAGACCCTGGCGGCGTGAAACCGGCTGGTTCGAACGTTACTGCACTTCGACGGTGATGGTCTGGCTGGCTGCGACGAGGGCATGGTCCTTTGTGGCGCCCGTCACGGTGATCTGGTGCGGACCTCTGCTCAGCCCCTTGACCGTTCCGCCAAACCCCTTCTGATACTCGTTGTCCACGAAGACGTGGGCATGAGCCGCTTGCGAACCCTTGGTCAACTCGTATTTCAGCTCAAAGCTGTCGCTGACCTTGTCCCCGGCTTTGGGAGACGTGATCACGATCTTCGATCCATCCTCTATTGGTTTATCGGCCGCGAAGACTGGTGTTCCGCTCAAATAGCCGGTTAATGCGATGCCTAACCCCATGAATACAACACGACTCATCACATGCATCAGAACCTCCAAGTTTGAAATTGTTTTGTAACTCAATCACTCTAACACCCCATCTGGGTTTAATGGTGGTCTCAATTGAACAGTCCGGCAGAGGAGATTTCAGGGAACACCGTTCCTTGTGAGAAGATGGTCTTCTGCTCGCATTGCCTCGTTTTCCCATCCGGTGCTAGACTCGACCACCGTGGCTTCTTCATTGATCGCTCCAAACGCTGAGTAAGTACGATGCCGCCTCCTGAGGGACAGCCTGTGCCGACACCGGGGCACGTGATTGATCAGCCGTCGGAGACCGGGGCGATCATTCGCCGAATTCTCGAAGGAGTCGCTGCCAATGTCGGCGAGCAATTCTTCCCGTCGCTCGTGCAGCAGTTGGCGACCTCGCTCGGCATGGATTACGCGTACATTTCAGAACTGAGTCACGACGGTAGTCGCTTTCGCTCGAAAGCAGCTTGGGCGAACGGAGGCTCCCGTCCTTCGATGTGCCGGCGAAGGGTCACAACAAGGTGGATATGGCCAAGGCGCTGACACTGGAAGACATGGAACGGCAGCACATCCGTGAGATCTTGGAACAGACCAATTGGCGTGTCAGCGGTGAGAAGGGTGCAGCGAAAATCATCGGTCTCAACCCAACCACGCTCGAAGCGGGCATGAAAAAACTTGGCATCGCCAGACCAAGCTCACCAACAGGATAATCTTCTCACCTCTGATGGAAGGAGGGCCAATGCCTACTCGGATGGTTGCCACGTCTCTGCTCGGCATCGGCATTCTCGCCATAATTCTGATCGTTCATGTTGGAATGGCCGATGCGCAGGTCAAGTGTTGGGTGCCTCGTCAGAACGAGGGGCCTGTCACCGATAAACGATGGGCGCGCCATCTCAAGGCCATGAGTGTCGCTGAAACTATTCTCAAACAGTCACAAGAGTTCCTGAATGCGCCGGTTCCCGTCCGCCTTCGAACCACGATGGCGACCAACCGGTATGAACCGAAAGACTCGCGGTTGATCGTACAGGCCTATCCGGAGCAGACGTCACTCGGTATCGGGATCTGGCAAGGAGTCTGTGGGATTAGTCCCGATGCAGACCGCGTAGCCGGATCGATCGGAAAGATCAGCATCTTTTTCAACCATCTTTCGAAGGACATGTTCATGGGCCAGGATGAGATTCCGGAGCTGACCGGCATGATAGGTGGGTATCCTGAGTACAACGGGTGGGTGGTGATCTCAAAGAATGGGCGGCTTCCATGGATACCTCAAACCCTCGGTGATCGGCTTGATCGCGTGGGTGCTGTCCGTGAGAGGGCCTTGGCTGATTGGCGAAACGCCTGGGCGTTACGCACCGCTCCCGATCAGGCCATGATCGACCGGACTGCGGCATTACGGAGAAAGGCTGATCCAGCCGGCGCCGACCAGTATGTGGAGAACATGAGACGACTGACGGCAGACTTGCAAGGGGCACAAGCCAAGGATGCCGCGCAAAAAGCGCTCCTCACGAGGCTGCTCAACGAATACCGTGCCTATCGGGCCTCGTTTACGGCTCAGCAACTCGCAATGCCTGCGGTATGGGCCGATAGCAATGGCTCAGCTCGTCAGGCAATGGAGGCTCAGCTCGCTGAGTTACAAGAACTCAGCGTGGATGAGCAAGAGAGAGCGGGTGAAATACGGGAGCACAGTCGTACGCTGGAGAGAGAAGCAGCAGCGAGCAATAACGAAGTGGCAGCGCTCCAGTTTCGGACTCAAGCCATGGACTTGTTGCAGGATGCCGACCAAATTCGCAAGGACCATAGGGAACGCGCTGTACTGGAGGAAGAAGCCTTGCGAGCTGCCTATGAATTGACCAACCTTAAACCGGGCCCAGCAGAGCACGCGCTTGCCTATAAGATGGATCCAACCGTTCCGAATCGAAGTCTGCCGGGAAAGATCCACGTCATCCTCGTATCGACATCGACGTTGGCCGAGGAGGCTATTCTGCAGCGCCCTGAACAGGCTGCGCGCAAAGCTTGGCTCGACCGAGTCAAAGAGTCAATTGATTACGCTGCCTTGGCAGCATTACTGGACTGATACTCACAGACTCACTGGTGTTCTCATCATCCCATTCCATAGCCTCCCGTTCCCAAGAACATTTCCCGACTAATTGGGACGTTCCCAATATTTCAGGAATATCCCGTATTACGTTCGTTTCCGTCACTCGTTAGCAGAAATCTATTTCGCTCAGTCAAATCGATATCTTGCGCCGTCAAGGCCGCTGGATTTCTGCTGTAGGCCAAAGACCGTGGGGTGCGCGAGAAACGACACACGACCTTCTCTTCCTATGAGTCTGCCGACGATGGTGGCGATGAAGCGATGATCCATCTCGGTCTTACCAGTCCGGCGAATGAATCAGCCACTGGGCCTTTCCACCTCAGCCCTGGGATGATCAGACACCGGAAAAGCTCCTGGCGGCACAGCAGGCGGTCACTGCCATGGATCGGGCGATCGAGGCGTTGCCGAGAACCGTGAAAGACGTCTTGATTCCGTGTGATGTCAATGACGAGCCTTTGGATATCTCTCACGGCGCACCCCCATCGTCTCCGCTTCGAGCGGCAACTAGGGTAAGCAGGCGAAGCATGTCATTAAGATCGAGTTGGTCAATTCCCTCGCCGGCATCGGAGGTGGGAAGGGGG
>JANPKE010000385.1:0-2510 GCA_031425875.1 Nitrospirota bacterium | reverse complement strand
TCGTGCGTTGGTGATGGAGCTGGACCAATTGTCGAAGGACGAGGTGTTGGAACTCAACATTCCGACCGGCGTACCGCTCCTCTACGAATTGGACGACAGCGGCAAGGTGTTGTCACATCGCTATTTGTGAGCGTGGAGTTTATCCCACCTCTTCGAGCAATCTGCCGTATTCTGAAGCCGGCGCATAGTCGATCAACAACACGAGCAGCTTTGCTCGGTCCTCCGGCGAAATGATGCCTTGATCTTCGATCAATGACGCCGTCTCTGCGCAAATACCTATGTGATTGATCCCTTCCTGATTAATCAGCCGTGCATAGTGAGCTTGCCGGTCGTGCAGTTCCGGTTGATACTCGTTCCACGCGCCAGCCCCAAACAGTCCTGATTCCCACCATGCTTTCCGGACAGCCTGAAACAGGTCCTCTGTAATAGCGGCTCTGTACTGGGTGGGGATGTGAGCATCCACCGCAGCAAGGACCCAATAGAGATTTAACGACAAGATTTCTCGAGCGATCTGGCTGGAGGTCGATTCCGATGCCTCGACCCCGTATTCTTCAAGCTGAGACACGGTGAGAGGTTGCGGCATGGCGTTGAACAAGGCAGTTGCGGCTTCGGTAGGAGTCATAAGCGTTTTCCTGTTGGCGAGCAGGATGCTGCAGGGTGCGTCATGCCCTCAAGTGGCGGCTTGGATGGGAAGCATTGTGGTGATTCACACGTCCTTCAGAGCATGGGAGAGGGTGGCATTCTAAACAGGTAGGGGGCAGAGTCATGGAAAACTGACCGAACCATGTCGGCGTTTCATAGGCCGACATGGTTGTCTGTTGAGTATCAGCGATTCGAAACTTTTTTGACCATTCCACCGTATTGAGATGTGCCGCGAGCATTGTGTGCAAGTTGCTCGTCCGTTTCACCAGTAGAGGCGATTGGTTCGGGCGACTGGGTTACGACAATCTCGACCCGCCGGTTCTTACTTCGGCCTTCTTCTGTATCGTTGGTCGCGATGGGGCGTGCGTCCGCATACCCGACAGCCCTGACGCGGTCCGCTCCTAACCCTCCCTTAACCAACGCCTTGCCGGCATTCTCGGCCCGTGCCCGAGAAAGCTCAGCGTTATCCTTAAACGGCCGCCGAGGATCGTACTTGACCGGTATGCTGTCGGTATGGCCGGCGACTTCGACGCTCTGGGGACGGAATTTCCGCAAGGCGACGCCGATGCGCTTGACCAAGGTGGTTCCCGCCGGTGTCATGATCACTCGACCTTTGCCAAACAGTTCTCCCGATGACAGCGCGAGCGTGAGTTTGTCGCCGCGTTGCTCCAACACCACGGTGCCTCGTTTGAGTTCGTCTTGGAGGGCGCTCGCCAGCTTCTCGCTGACCCGAGTGAGGTCAACTGTGGCACGCGCCGTCGCGATGGCAGGCTGAGGAAGCACATTCTTGTTGTACGGGGACAGTTTGACCGGCTTCGGCAAGCTCTTGCCCAGACTCGCGAGCAGACGCTTTGCCTGCACGAGCTGCGAGTCGCGGGCGGCGAGTTCCATATCCATGTTGGCCTTGGCCAGTTGGAAGTCCTGCTCTTTCGCCACCAACTGCAGGTCCAGGTCCGCAATCCGTTGCATCGCGGTATCGAGCTGGTCATTGTTGGTGGCAAATTGACGTTCAATATCGAGGACTTGTTGTCTGGCCAACTCCAGGTTGCTTCGTGTCCGGTTCAGCTCCTGCGACATGTGCTGGTGGGTGTCCCGTTGGGTGCAGAGCCCTGCGAGCTCCTGCTCCTTTTGGGTCAGCTGCGCTTCCAAGGCTTCCGCGCGGGTCTTTTCGACGGTCACCTGATTAGCCGCCGCTGTCGTTTTCTCTCGCAGCAAGGACAACTCTTTCTCTTTAGCCGTGAGCTGTTCGAGGAGTTGTTCCAACCGCACCGTTTCCTTCTCTGCTTCCGAAGATTGGCTCTGCGGTGTGTCGATCGTAATCGACGTCATAGGTGTAATTGACGGAGCAAGAGCAGTCTCGTCGCTGTCGACTTTGTGAATAGACGAGCCCGCCTCGTTGTCCTGTTGAGCCGGCCGAACATCGGTTGGGGTCAAGAGCCCGACGAGCATGGCCAGAAGAGAACGTTGACCACTGTCCGATTGAACCGCGGTCGGCTGACTTTCGGCAATGGACTGAGTGGCCGCAGCCTGACTCGATTCCTGTCCATTGACTGTGAAGGTGAAGAGAACCGCGAAAGCGACCAGCTTCATAACCATAATCTCACCTCACTCAATGATGAAGTTGCAGCGACTCCACTGTCTGGAGTCAAGAATTTTGAAGTCGACCATTGAAGCAACAGCCGTTCTCGTTCCCACCGCGAAAAATCTCTCACCAAACAGTGAAACGACATCACCCCAAAACCACGAAACTGCTCCCGCTAGTCCTTATCGAGCGATAAGTAGAACCAACAGGCCCTACCGTACCCTATACGCCGTCTAGCGGCGCTTTGCAACTGGGGATTTAGACTGAACGTCGCGTCCAGCAAGGC
>JANPKE010000384.1:0-3394 GCA_031425875.1 Nitrospirota bacterium | reverse complement strand
GGCGCTCCGCTGTCTTCGGTTTGAGAAAAGAGGAGGCCGTTAACGTACGCAGCGACAACTTTGACGACGGCATCGAACAGCTCCTGGTCGGTCGTGGAGCCGGTCGTCTTGCGGAATTCCGAGGTGAGCCGGAATTCTTCTGGTATGGAGGCATCAGTCCCGCCGAAAAGCACTCTGAAGGGGGTTCCGTCGAACTCCTTCGCCAAATCTCCGGTGCCGTTGTCGGACCGGACCACGCGAGCAATATGAGCAATGGCCTGAGTCCGTTCTCCAGGCAGCCAGCCGAAGTTTCTGCCTGTGAAGGTGGCCACGATCAGTTCTTCCAGAGAATTAAATTCAGCATCGAAATGGAACAAAATACCGCCTGGTTGATCGAGCGCAGCATGGACGAGAGGGGGTGAATTGCGAACGGCAACAGTTTTGCCGTCCGCTCGGGCCGGGAGGGGGCTCCGGCGCGAAAAATCAGCATAGGTCCGCATGCCGCCTCTCGGCGCATCCAGAACATCGTCGACCAAATGACAAGCCCGGCAATTCATGGAGAGACCCTTGAATGGTCCCGGGTTGATTGGCGCACCCAAGGTTTCGACCGTATCGACGACGCGATCACCAATATTCGGGTCGTTGATATCGCCGCCGTTGTCTAGAGACACTTTAAATGCCTGGGCAAATCGTGTTTCCAGAAACAGCCGTTCGCCGACGGCTTCTTCAGCCCCCGGCGTACCAGTGGCGGCGGGAGGCGGTGGAATGCTCTCACTTCCCGAGCAGGCGACGAGTCCAGTGAGGAATAGAAGCAAAGTGGCGAAGACACGAGCGATCTGTGATTGATGTGGAGTCAAGGTGAGATTCATGACGTCGTGGTTCCTTTCAACACAATCAGTTTGACCTTTGTTGCCAAGACCCCTCATCTAAGATCAACGGTCGTCCATCGTTATGTAGGGCAGGCACGGGCCCTCGGGAGGTGAGGGCCGATGCCTGCCAAGTGGGAGAGGTGGGGCTCCCACTTCGATGCCGGCGTAGGTCGTACGCCGACTGCGCTACCGGTGAGGCGGGTCCCTTACATGCATGGTTTCCGGCTCTCTCATGAGTTCGGCCAGGAGACCGACGACCGAGGGGTCAAAATGAGTTCCTGCCGCCACCTGGAGAATTCGAAGTGCAATGCGATTTCGAAGGGGGCGATCGTAAACTGCGGGGACCTGAATAGCTTCGAATGCATCGGCAACTGCGAGAATTCTTGCTCCCAACGGGATGAACGTTCCCCTGAGTCCATAGGGATATCCCGATCCGTCCCATCGCTCGTGATGATGGGCGATCATGACTGTGGCCTCACGAAGGAATGAAAAAGGTTCTAGCAGCGTGGCACCCAGCCGCGGGTGGTTTTGAATCGCCACATAGGAGTCTGGCTCAAACCATTCGCGTTTGGTGTGTAAGCAAGGTGGAAGCATGAGAACGCCGATATCGTGAAGCAGGGAGGCCAGCTTGAGCTGATGCAGATCCTCGTCGGTGAGATGTGCGGCCCGTCCGATCTGAAGTGCGATCGCCGCTGTTCCCTGTCCATGCCCGGCTTGCCACGGTAGAAGCCGATCCAGTTCTTTCGCCACTTGCCGAACGAGAATACTCTCCAGATCGCGCCGCGAGGCGGATGGCAGATGGAGACGATCGATCTTTGTGAGCAGGCCCTGAATAGTTAAAACGGCCGGCTCGATCCGATCTGCAATGTCGACATGCATGGCGCTGCCTCCTGTAAAAAACGAAGAGCCCAGAATCACTCGCGTGATCCTGGGCTCTGGGTGAATAACCGCTGGCCGCTAAATGGTGTACCGCCGACTGAGATGGTTAGGACCCTTGGGGGTGTTTCCCTCCCATTAAAGGCTGTCCCAGTATCCACATCTCATACAGTGGGACCACCATCATGACTAAGAAACTGATCGTCATGAGGGTATCTCCGGTCAACATTGAAATGACAAACATAGGAGACACGTAGCTAATCAGCCATGGCGATACCAGATCGAGCATCACGCCACCGAAACCAGCCCATGTGGTGACGGCCTTGAGGGTATGGCTTGCACTGGTCAAATACATCACGTGGATCAAAATCATGAACACGACCGGCATCGTGAAGAGATGAAAATGGGTAATTTCCGCCAGCTCGCGAAACGACATGGGCTCCCCGAACGTTGCGTCCGATCCTCGATAGTGCTCGGCAATGCCTTGCGGTGACAATCCCGTCATGCTATGTGCCCAAAAAAAAGAAAATGTAAATCCAGCTAGCATCAAGAGTAAAAACAACGTGTAGAGCAACCGAATATGGCGATCTGAATCACGGAGCCTGAATTTTTGATTAAAGTTTCTCATGCCTGGGACGCTGGGTCCGCGTTGACTAATTGCCGAATATCGATGGAAGAAACCCTTTGTCCTTCCTGGCGGCTAGCGTGTCGCTCCCGATCCCAGCAGGTTTCAAATAGAACTCATCAACCAAGACGAGCACTCGCTTCACGCCGGCGCTGATGGAACGGACGGACATTGTGGCGCCGGTGATGTTGATAATATCCTTATTGATACGGATTGGATCTAAGACCGACTTGCCTTCATATTGCACATTGAATCGTTTCCGTCCTACTTCGCTTCCTCTGGCTTCGCGAAACACCAACAGTTCGACGTCGGAGCAGACCCCTTTCGCATCGACACCGACCATGTAGGTCATGTGTTTGTGTTTGCCGATGGTATTGTGGACCATGGCATAGCCGTCGATCGTATCACCCGTTTCACCGATATAGACTTCGAAAGCTAGTTCCGGGAATTTCCAGCCGATGCGTTGTTCGATCAGATCTTTCTTATCTTGGGTGAGCTGGATCACTTCCTTACGAACGCGTTGCGATTTCGGGAGGACGATCTTTACGGCTTCATCTTCTGACATGAAGACTTCGGCGTGATTCAACTCAACCTCAGTGAGATAGCGCTTCAGATCGTTATCCCATACCTTTTCGGCACTAGCTGACAGGGGAATGGTGAGACAGAGTGCCGTCCCGATCGCGAAGCATGGAAAAATTGCTCTTAGGTGGCTGAACATCCGTGTTCCTGCAACTTGGCGTCGAGACGATCTTGTATGTCCCGCATGACCTCTACGGATGGATCAGTCGGAGCCCAGCCAAAGAGACGTGAGCCTCCTCGCATGACCCAGCTGTGCCGTTCTTCGATGAAAAAGACTTTTGTCCTATCGTCCGTCCGCTTCACTCGGAGCGTGAGGCGAGATCGATCTTTGCTGTCTGGCATTTCCCGTCGAAACGCACCAAACTTTCGGCCTGGCATCGGAACTTCGAGCCAGTGTGTGACGATCAATCCAGCCTCTTTATCGTTCGTATCGGCCGACCGATCCTTTACGGCATCGATGGCCGCA
>JANPKE010000383.1:0-8497 GCA_031425875.1 Nitrospirota bacterium | reverse complement strand
CTTTTATTGCTCGGCTCGCATCCCGCCTCAGCCTAAAATTGCAAGCCCCCTTCACGCGACGCATCTGCAAGTGCCTTAATTCGGCCGTGATACATCCGCCCCCCTCGATCAAAAACTACAGTAGTCACCTTGGCAGCCTTGGCACGATCGGCGATCAATTTCCCTACCGCCTTAGCCGCTTCAATGCCACCAGTCGATTTCATGGACTTGCGTAGCGATTTGTCGAGCGATGAAGCAGCCGCCAGAGTAGCACCTTGCATATCATCAATAATCTGGGCATAAATATGAGCCGCGCTTCGAAATACATTTAGACGTGGTCGGCCGGTCGTTCCCATAATCACACGTCTCACTCGACGACGCCGTCGATTAAGTTGTCGAACTTTGTCTGCAGCATTCATGGCTAGTTCCTATTTCCCCGTCTTGCCTTCTTTTTTACGCAATGTCTCGCCCGCGTAGCGAATACCCTTTTGCTTATAGACATCCGGTGGCTTAATAGCTCGTAGATCAGCTGCCACCTGCCCTACTAACCGCTTATCAACTCCTTTGACGTTAATGAGCGTCTGCTTGTCCACTTTGACATCGATGCCTGTTGGCACCTCATAGATCACTGGATTGATATACCCCACGTTGAAGCTGAGTGTCCGCCCCTGAACTTGAGTCTTGTAGCCTACTCCAGTAATCTCAAGCGAGCGTTCATAACCTTTTGTTACCCCCCGAACCATATTGCTCAATTCGGCACGAGTCAGCCCGTGCAAGGCTCTCAGCTTACGATCGTCACTCGAACGGCCGACAACGACTTGGCCATTACTAACGGCAACATCGACTCCCTGCTCGAGGGACCAATCCAGTTTGCCCAGGGGGCCTTTAACTGACACAGTTGATCCAGCAATTTTAACTTCCACTCCACCCGGAATTACGATCGGTTTTTTTCCAATGCGGGACATGGCTTGTTACACCCCTCGCTCGAGATCGAAATAACTCATCCACCTACCATACGGAACAGAGAAGCTCACCCCCAAGACGATTCTTGCGGGATTCCTGGTCAGTCATGATTCCTTTGGACGTAGAAAGGATCGACACGCCGATCCCATTGCGAACTTTCTTAATTTCCTGACTACCAATGTACACCCGTCGTCCTGGCTTACTGATGCGCTCGAGCCCAGTGATCATAGGCTGCCCCTCACCGACATATCGAAGACGTACGGTAAGAATGGGATGCCCCTCATGAGCTCCATCCTCGATGGCGTCAACATAACCTTCTCTCATCAAAATCGTCAAAATAGCACGCTTCAACTTTGAAGTTGGAACTGTGACTGTTTCATGACGACGCTGAGCGCCATTCTTTAAGCGAACCAGAAGATCGCCGATTGGATCGGTAACCATGCTATATCCTTCTATCCTCCATTGGCAGTCACCGGTGTGAGAACACCCGTTACCAGCTAGATTTTCGCACGCCAGGAATCTCTCCGCGCAGAGACATCAGTCGAAAGCAAATACGGCACATTCGAAACCGACGGAGATATCCGTGAACTCGACCACAAACTCCACACCGATGGTAGTTACGCGTGGAGAACTTCTGCTGCGTTGCTGCCTTATTTCTCAGCGCTAATCTCGACACACGCACTCCTTCCGTTCAAACAAACACCATTGATCCACGTTGTGCTCACGTACGGAACGGCATGCCCAGGTGCTTCAGAAGCGCCTTCCCCTCGTCGTTCGTCCTGGCCGTAGTGACAACCGTAATATCCATCCCATGAATCGAGGCAACTTCATCGTACTTAATTTCAGGGAATATGAGTTGCTCTTTTAAACCAAGGGTATAATTCCCTCGACCATCAAAAGCCTTTGGAGAAACGCCACGGAAGTCTCGGATACGAGGAAGCGCCAACGTAACGAGGCGATCAAAAAACTCATACATCCTCCGGCTACGAAGCGTGACTTTGGTACCGATGGGCAACCCCTGCCGAAGCTTAAATCCGGCGATGGCTTTTTTAGCTCGAGTGACGACCGGCTTTTGACCAGTGATCATCCCCAGCTCGGCTACCGCACCTTCCAAGAGTTTCACATTCTGAATCGCCTCACCCATTCCCACGTTCAACACCACACGCTCAAGCCGTGGAACCTGCATCACGTTTTTATATCCAAACTCCTTCATGAGGGCCGGGACCACCTGCTGCTCATACATGTCACGAAGACGTGGTCGAAACTTGGACTCCTCGCTACCTTGGTCCAATGGCGCGACCGATTCCTTCTTCGATGATTTACGCTCGGACGGTTTACTAGATTTGTTTTTAGGTTCCTTGGTCATCACGTAGCCTATTCCACAGTCTCGTTTGATTTCTTACTGAAGCGCACTCGACGCCCATCTTCTAACACCCGAATCCCGATCCGCGTAGGCTTCTGTGTGACCGGACAGAAAAACATGACATTGGAAATCTGTAGAGGTGCCTCTCGCTCGAGAATACCACCCTGCTTAGCCTTCTGATTTGGTTTGGTGTGTCGCTTGATGATATTTAGCTTCTCGACAATCACCTTCCCGGCTTGCAGGTCAACAGACAGCACTTTGCCCGTCTTGCCTCGCTCACGACCAGAGACCACGACAACCGTATCCCCTTTTCGAATTCTGCTTTTTCGGAGTACTTCCACGATGCTCCTCGTTCGTTCTGCCCTATAAAACTTCAGGCGCTAAAGAAATGATCTTCATGAATTTCTTCCAGCGGAGCTCGCGGGCAACGGGACCGAATATGCGCGTTCCAATTGGCTCGCCATCTTTGTTGATCAACACGCATGCGTTCCGATCAAACTTAATATAGGACCCATCTTCTCGACGAACTTCTTTTGTCGTTCGGACGATGACAGCCCGACTCACGTCCCCCTTCTTCACGCTCGCCTGTGGGATCGCCTCCTTGACAGCCACCACCACGATATCACCTAGCGACGCATAACGCCGTCTCGTCCCCCCGAACACATGAAAACACATGGCCTGCTTGGCTCCTGAATTATCGGCCACATCCATATATGTATAGTTCTGAATCATCGCTATATTCCTACGCGCGGCAATAAACCAAAGACGATCCGAAATACCGCTTCTTACTTTTCAGGTTGACCTTTTTCCATGACTTGAACGACACGCCAGTTCTTTTCCTTACTTAACGGCCTCGTCTGCACGAGCTTGACCCGATCTCCCACTTTACACACGTCACCTTCATCGTGGGCTTTTAGTCTGGTCACCCGTCTAAGAACTTTCTTATAGACCGGGTGAATGACCGATCTTGAGACCACGACAACGACCGTCTTTTGCATTTTATTACTGACGACGTCGCCATACCAATGACGGCGCTTTACCACCTCAGCCATAGCATCCTTTACTTTTTAGAGCCCTCTGTTCGGGCCTTCACTTGTTCGAGAATAGTTTTCACCCGCGCAATATCCCGTTTTGTTTTTCTGATTTGCATAGGATTCTCGAGACGCCCAGAGCCAAACTGAAAACGTAGACTGAACAGCTCTTGTACAAGTGTTTTTTCTTTATCGACAAGCTCATCCACCCCTAGTTGCTGGAGTTCCTTGACGTCCAATGCCATATCCACTGCTCCTCTTTATCCCCTCAAGAACCTTGCCCGAACTCGCCACGAACAACCAATTTTGTGGCAATCGGCAACTTGTGCGACGCAAGACGAAACGCCTCGCGAGCAACCTCAGGAGTAACGCCGTCCATCTCATACAGAATCCTGCCAGGCTTGACAACAGCAACCCAGTACTCAGGATTCCCCTTCCCTTTACCCATTCGAGTCTCAGCCGGCTTTTTCGTGATCGGCTTATCTGGGAAAATTCGTGTCCACACCTGCCCACCGCGTTTCACGTATCGAGTAATCGCGATACGCGCGGCCTCAATTTGTCGGCTCGTCACCCATCCTGGTTCCAATGCCTTTAGACCAAACTCCCCCAGAGTAATTTGGCCTCCACGATAGGCCTTGCCGGTCATCCGGCCTTTTTGCATCTTTCTGAATTTAACTTTCTTAGGCGCTAACACAGCTCGATCTCCTCACCCAAACCGTCGTTCTAAAGATGATTCAGCCTTGACGGGCTGCATAGGAAGAAGCTCTCCCTTATAGATCCAGGTCTTCACCCCGATCTGCCCCATCGTCGTGTGCGCTTCGGCGAATCCATAATCTATTTCAGCGCGGAGCGTATGCAGCGGAACACGCCCCTCTCGATACCATTCCGTTCGAGCAATTTCAGCACCACCCAGTCGACCAGCCACCATGATCTTGATACCTTGAGCACCCAGCCTCAACGCAGACTGTACACTGCGCTTCATCGCTCTCCGAAACGCGACCCGCTTCTCAAGCTGAGTAGCAACATTTTCACTAACGAGCTGAGCATCAAGTTCCGGCTTCTTGATTTCCTTGACCGTAATATAAACCTGCCCCCCATACTGCTTTTCAAGGTCAGCCTTGAGCTTATCGACTTCAGCCCCTTTGCGTCCGATAATGATGCCAGGGCGAGCAGTATGAATAATCACTCTGGCCTGATCACCAGAACGCTCAATTTCAACTTTGGATACGCCGGCATGATACAGCCTTCCCTTAACCATCTTTCGGATCTTGACATCCTGATGGAGTAGTTTGGCGTAATCTTTACCCGCATACCAGCGTGAGCTCCACGTATAGTTGTAGCCCAGCCGATAACCTATTGGATGTGTTTTCTGACCCATGCGTTATATGCCTCAATAGAGAGAAATGAGCTATTTTCTCTTGCCCTGAATTTCAGGCGCCGTCACGACGACGGTAATGTGACTCGTACGTTTTTGAATTGCATTGGCCCGCCCCATCGACCTTGCACGTACACGCTTATATGTTGGACCACAATTAACGAAAGCCTTGGAGATGACCATTGACTCGCTATCGCCCATCTCCTTCAGCTCTGCATTGGCCACGGCGGACCGGAGAAGTTTTTCAACGACCTTCGCAGCATGGCGTGGCGTGTGCTTCAAGATGGCCAACGCCATTGGCACCTGTCTCCCACGAATCAGATCAATCACTGGTCTTGCCTTCCGAGGCGCAACACGAGCAAATTTTAAAACCGCATGTCCTTCAGTCATCTTCTAAACCCTGTTATCGAGCTGGATCCAGGCCACCAATGAATTACGCGATACGTTAAACATTGATGATGAGCCAACCGATCAACCTTTCTACTTAAGTGCGACAGCTTTTTCAGTCCTAGCATGGCCATGCCCCTTAAAAAACCTTGTTGGAGCGAACTCGCCAAGCTTATGACCAACCATGTTCTCAGTCACGAACACCGGAATAAACTTCTTCCCGTTATGGACCGCGAACGTATGGCCGATCATGTCTGGAATGACCGTTGACCGTCGCGACCATGTCTTAATTAACTTGCGGTCCTTCGTCTCATTCATGTGCTCGACTTTTTCGAGAAGGTGACCGTCAACAAACGCCCCCTTACTTACCGATCTAGGCATTGCGAACTCCTGACTTACGTCGAGCAATAATGAATTTGTCTGTTTTCTTATTCTGTCTAGTCTTGTACCCCTTGGTCGGGAGACCCCATGGGGAGACCGGGTGAGGATTCCCCTGCCCAGACTTTCCTTCACCACCTCCGTGCGGATGGTCAACAGGGTTCATCACAACCCCTCGCACGTGAGGCTTCTTCCCTTTCCAACGATTCCGCCCGGCCTTTCCAACACTGACATTCTCATGGTCGACATTACCGACTTGCCCAACAGTCGCCATGCAGGTCCCTAGGATTCGACGCATTTCACCGGACTTTAGACGTACCTGCACATACTCACCATCGCGCCCCATGACCTGTGCAAACCCGCCGGCACTTCGAATCAACTGACCTCCCTTTCCAACCTTCAACTCAAGATTATGGATGGTCGTACCAAGAGGCATATTCATCAAAGGAAGCGCATTCCCAGGTCTGATCTCAGCCTGTGGGCCAGATTGTATTTCATCATTTATACTTAATCCGACAGGAGCTAAGATGTACCGCTTCTCTCCGTCCCGATATTTCAGAAGTGCAATTCGCGCTGATCGATTTGGATCATACTCAATAGCCTCAACTCGAGCTGAAACTCCAACTTTATCGCGCAGAAAATCAATCGTGCGATAGAGCCGCTTGTGCCCTCCCCCACGAAACCTGACAGTCGTTCGACCATCGTTGTTGCGCCCTCCGCTCCGGAGATGGAAGGCCGTCAATGATTTCTCTGGCTTCTTCTTGGTTAACTCCTCGGTCACCACAGCCGTCATACCTCGACGACCAGGAGACGTAGGACGATACGATTTCAGTCCCATAATAATGCTCCCACTTTTCACCCTTCACGAACAAGCCGACGACGAGACCCTACTAGGCACTTTCGTACATCTCTAACTTTTCGCCTTGCTTAAGAGTCACCAGCGCCTTCTTCCAATCGGAACGCCTACCAGAGAATCGACCGAGTCGCTTAACTTTCCCGCGAACATTCATGATGTTGACCTTGTCAACCTTGACTTTTAACAGCGCCTCGACGGCCAGCCTGATCTGAATGCGGTTTGCATCAGGATGAACCACAAAACCAACCGTATTCGTTGCTTCCCGAAGTCCGGTAATCTTCTCCGTTAACAATGGTCGAATCAAGATCCTGTGGCTATCAACTTTCATGACCACACCTCGTTCACAGGACCAAGCTCTCGCTCCGCGATCATGATCACTTGGGCGCGAACCACATCGTACACGTTCAGCTGATCAGCGCTAAGTACCTTCACGGAAGCGAGATTCCCTGCAGCCTTCAAGATATCAGACTGATCTTTACCAACGATCACCAGCGCGTGATCACCCCCTGTGAATTGCTTTAATGCTTGCGCTAACAACTTCGTTCTAGGCTGCTGGAGGGAAAGGTCAGACACAACAAACAATTTACTCTCCACTACCTTAGCCGACAATGCGCTCTGCAGTGCAATACGATACTTCTTCTTGGGCATAGAATAGGCATAACTTCTAGGCTTTGGCCCAAAAACACTTCCGCCATGCCGCCAGACTGGAGAGCGAAGAGACCCAGCCCTGGCACGCCCTGTATGCTTTTGCTTCCATGGCTTTTTACCAGATCCGCTCACTTCACCGCGCCGCAACGTAGAGGCCGTCCCCCTACGCTCACAGGCACGCTGCATGATGACCGCTTCATGAACCAAAGCGGTACGAGGCTCACAGCCGAATACCTGCGGAGATAAATCGACCGTTCCCACCTTCTTTTTTTGCAAATCTACGAGATCGATAATAGGCATACTAGCTCTTTTTTGACTTTCGCACGACAACGAGGCCGCTGATGGCCCCAGGAATGGCCCCTCGGACAAAGAGAAGATTTTCTTGAGATCGCGACTCAACGACCTTCAACCTCTGAACCGTGACACGCTCCGACCCCATATGACCAGGCAAGGTCTTCCCTTTCCACACACGAGAAGGAAACGAACTCGCCCCGATAGAACCTGGCGCCCGATGAAACATGGACCCATGAGACTCAGGACCACCCGCGTAGTGATGACGCTTCACGACACCCTGAAACCCCTTACCCTTGGATATTCCGATGACGTCAACCCAATCACCCTTCTGAAACATGCCGACCGTTATTATCTGTCCAACAGCCGGATTTCCGTCTTTTTGAAACTCACGCAAGACTCGACTGGGCGCCGCTTGGTTTTTCTTGAGGTGCCCCAGCTCTGACTTCGATAACTTGCGCTCTTTGACTTCACCGAAAGAAAGCTGGACCGCTTCATACTGATCCCGCTCTTTCGTCTTTAGCGCTACCACTCGACACGGACCCGCCTCGATTATCGTCACTGGCGTCAACCGACTCTCATCGAAGACTTGGGTCATTCCCAACTTTTTTCCAATCAGTCCATTCGTCATTGACTCACCGCATAATTGAGAGGACAACCAAGACCATATCCAACCTTCAACTCACGCGCCATCATAGCTTTATCTCTACATCCACTCCAGCCGCCAAATTCAGCTTCATCAAGGAATCCATCGTCTCAGGCGTTGGCTCCATAATATCGAGCAATCGCTTGTGTGTGCGCATTTCAAATTGCTCACGGGATTTCTTATCGGCGTGCGTCGACCGCTGGACGGTAATCTTTTCAATCCGCGTAGGAAGCGGAATTGGCCCCACTACCCTAGCTCCACTGCGCCGAACAGTCTCAACAATTTCCGTAACCGACTGATCCAGCACTCGGTAGTCAAAACCCCTTAATCTGATCCTGATCCGCTGATCGACTTTCACGTCATTCACTCCTAACCTGTCAAGCGAACAGTTCCGTCTTACGCCAGAATTTCCGTCACGACACCCGACCCCACGGTCTTGCCGCCCTCACGCACGGCAAACCGCAACCCCTGATCCATCGCAATCGGACTGATCAACTCCCCCGTCACACTGACATTGTCCCCCGGCATCACCATCTCCACCCCCGGATTCAACTGCACGATCCCCGTCACATCCGTCGTC
>JANPKE010000382.1:0-2983 GCA_031425875.1 Nitrospirota bacterium | reverse complement strand
GTATCCTGGTTCCGACCCGGTTGAACGGACCCAGTGCGGGAGGGATGTTTGCCGTGGGCATCGCCTCGGCACTGCTCGGCGATCCGATTCGCCACGATGTCTGTATGTCGGGAACGATTGAGGCGGATGCTGAGATCCAACCGGTCGGGCGACTCGTGGACAAGATGAATGCTTGCCGGGACCTCAGAAAGACCACGATGATCGTGCCCGATGGGCTGGACAATAGCCATCTCAATTTCACCGGCGCCGAACGATCCATTCAAGTGATTCAAGTGCATACACTTGCGGAAGCCTATAGTGCTGCTACCGGACAAGCCTTGCGCCAGGTTCCGTAGCACCGAAGGATTTCAGAATGCTCAACGCCAACGGCGTGCGTTATGAAGAGGAGGCATGGTGATGAACAGAACCCTACGATTAGGATGGGCGCTGTTCAGCCTGCTGTGCCTGGTGCCTGTCGCACAGGCCGCGGATCC
Organism: Nitrospirota bacterium; assembly: GCA_031425875.1. Lineage (GTDB taxonomy): Bacteria > Nitrospirota > Nitrospiria > Nitrospirales > Nitrospiraceae > Nitrospira_D. The sequence goes on along the minus strand of JANPKE010000382.1, from coordinate 2,510 downwards.
GGTCACGATTAGTTCTCTGCAGGCTTACCCCGAAGCGTACAAGATGAAAGTCGTCCAAGTCACAGGGATGGTCAGTGGGTATCAGATGCATCACTTCATCGGGAGTAACTCAAAGCTGGAGAAGTGCATCCAAAACTTTTTGGTCGATGATGGCAGCGGGATGATCGAGGCCAGCTACGCGGCGCTCTGTCAGATGGGACCGGTCATGCTCAAGGACGGCGATCAGGTTACGATCGAGGGACACTTTCTGGGAACTTTGGATGTGAGATTGGTCACAAAGCGATGAATGTGTGTCCGGCTGTATGTCTCAGATTCTGAAAAATTGGATTGAGCCGAGTATCGGGGATGCTGCTACTTTTTCCGAAATCCAAAAAATGTCCCGGCGCCGGCGGCGCCTGCTGAGGGGAGATAGCCGGTCAGCACTTCCTTAAAACCCTGGGCTTTGCCTCGGCCCCAATCGAGGATATGATTCACATCTGCTTGAATCAGAGTCCAATCTAAGTGAATCCAGCCGGTGGTTTTGAGGATGGCGATGAGCGCCGCCAATGAGGCAGCAACCAACAGGGCGAGCTTGACGGTTTTCCGGATTGCCCATCCGAGTAAGAACCCTCCCAGGAAGCTGGCTCCCCCATTGGCGAGTGCCGGCGACATCAGGTCGGTGAGCCAGGCGCCGACTCCGGCGGCGGTTGTCGCACTGGCGGCAAGAAACGATTTGGCGGCCCAGGGAGGGTCGGAGAGTATTGGTGCTAGTGTTTTCGCAAGGAAGCTGCTCTGAGCTGTAGGCGCTGGGGTATTCATAGCCGTTTCGTGTCGAATGTGTTGCAGGCTGAGGGGTCCCCGGACTCGAGCCCACGCTTGAGCCAGGTCATTCGCTGTTCGGACGACCCATGTGTCCAGCTCTCCGGCTGGACTTGGCCACGCGACATTTTCTGCAATCGATCGTCCCCGATGGCCGCCGCTGCGCGGAGCCCTTCTTCGAAATCGCCCGGCTCGATCAAGTTGCGTTCACGCTTGGCGTGATACCCCCAGACACCGGCATAACAATCGGCCTGGAGTTCCATTCGGACCGACAGCACATTTCCTTCTGCCTCAGACACCTGTCGTTGGAGGCGATGCACCTTTTCTGCGACGCCCAGGAGGTTTTGCACGTGATGGCCGACCTCGTGAGCGATCACATAAGCCTGCGCAAAGTCACCCGCTGCTCCGAGTCGATGCGCCATCTCGTCGAAGAAGGCAAGGTCTAGATAGACTCGGTGATCGTTCGGGCAATAGAACGGACCCACCGCAGACGAAGTAGTGCCGCATGCCGACTGTACGGCTCCGGAAAAGAGGACCATACGCGGGTCCTCGTACCGAGGACCAAGGAGGTTGCGCCAGGTCGTTTCCGTGTCTGCGAGGACGACGGACGCAAACTTACCGAGTTGGTCTTCGGGAGCGCCGACCGAGCCTGGCTCCGATGGGGCTGATGGAGCCATGGTCTCAGTCACGCTCTGGACCCCGGTGATCATATTGAAAACGGTCAGCGGGTTGGCCCCGGTGAAATAGCTGACGGCGAGCACCAGCACAATGGTGCCGATGCCGAGGCCGCCTCTCCCTCCAAGACGGGCGGGACCCATGCCGCGACGATCTTCGATATTGTCGCTTTCGCGTTGGTCTTCAATACGCATGCCGATTTCCTTCACGCACGGAATCAGTCTGAGTCCTTCTCCATCGACTGAATAAACTTGTCGGCTTCCGCGATGGAACGGTTCATGTCTTTGACCAGCTGATCAACTTGCGCATCAACCTTCACGAGTTCCCCTTTAATGGCGGCGAGCGCGCGGGCATTCAAATTGTGTTTCAGGTAGAGGACTTGGTCTCGCAGTGGTTTCAGGACCGGTTCGATCCGCTGCTCGGCGCGTTTCATGGCGGAGAGCATCTCTTTGTAGCGGTTCTTGGTCTGGGTGAGTTTGGCTTGACTCTTCCGGCGTAGGTCGGCGTTGGAATATTGGCTGAGTTCCGTCTCCCACTCAGAAAAGAGCGCATCGGCCACGCTTTCAACATCGGCGATCTTTTTCCGAACGGTTCTGGCACCGTCTTCGCTGTTCTCAAGTTCGCCGTTCAATTTCTTATAGGTGGTTTCCAGATCGCCGCCTTCATAGGAGACCACTTGGGCGAATTGCTCCAGGGTGCTTTGAATTTCCTGCTTCGCATCTTCTTGTGCGTCCCGCGCGGACTTGACACGGCTGCTGAGGATGTCGCGTTTGGCATAGCCCATCTTCTCCATAGTGGCCATATAGGCCTTGTCGCAAGCAGAAAGGCCGAACGGCATGACTAGGAGCATGATAGCAAGAACTATCTTCGACATGATGACCTCTTCTACTGGGATGTGGCCTCGATCAGCTGGTGACTCTGAAGAGTCACCTTGGGAATCTGCATCATAACTGAAGAACGCACAGGGTGAAAGACCCCAAGTTGTGGGTCGCACGAAGAGAGAGGTGTAGAAACCGCCCAGCCATCGCGCTATAGTG
>JANPKE010000381.1:0-4013 GCA_031425875.1 Nitrospirota bacterium | reverse complement strand
ATGATTGCGTGCGAGAGTTGCACTTACCGATCGTCCAGTGTAGCGTAGGCGGCAGCATGCCGGTCTCGATTGCGTTTGCCATCCAGAAGTGCCTCCCTCTTGTCACCTGTACCCTGCTTGTCGCGCTGGTTATCGGCGTTGCCGGCTGTGGTGGGCCTTGGCGAGATACCTATTTCAAGAAAGGGGTCGGTCGGCTGACACAGGAGGAGATCCGAGACCGACTCGGCCCCCCGCACACGGCCAAGACCCCGGCCCTCGGTGGAGATAGTCACTGGGCCTATCGGTTCGCACTCAGTGAGAAGGACCTCACGACGTGGAACTCCTCATTCGTCTCCGACGCTTCCAACTCGGTCACCGGCTTGATGGGCAAGGGGGCAGAAACCACCAAACCTACGTTGTATTGCTATCGATACACCTTGACGTTCTCCGAAGACAAGACCCTGAAGAACTGGAAACGTGAGGAATGCGTTCCGGGTACCCGCGAAACACTGACCGCCAAATAGAGGACGATCGTGCCCCCAAGCGAGTGGTTTTCCATCGACAGCTCCGTCGCGTTGGACGGACTCAAGTCGCTGATCCTGTTGCTGTTCTTGATCAGCGTCAGAGCGCTGGCCGTCCGGTGGATCGCCGGCAATCGGACGCTCTCGATGGAGTCGAAACGTCGGTGGGTGGTAACGACCAGAAATTCCGTCGTTCTCGCGTTTCTCATCGGCCTGGTGATCATCTGGGCCCATGAACTCCAGGCGTTTGCCGTGTCACTCGTCGCGTTGGCGGCGGCGATGGTGTTGGCGACAAAGGAACTGATTCTTTGTTGGAGCGGCGCGGCGCTGCGAGTGGGCAGCAAGGTCTATGCCGTCGGTGATCGAATTCAGATCGCGGGCCACCGCGGTGTGGTACTAGACCACGATGCCTTTGCGACGAAGCTACTGGAGATCGGTCCCGGGCAATCCGCGCACTTGTACACCGGTCGGGTCGCCGTCTTTCCCAACAGCCTGCTGTTCACGAATGCCTTGATCAAGGAGAATCCAGACCAGGAGTACGGCCTCTATACACTCGTGGTGCCGATCAAAATCGATGACGACTGGCAGAAGGCTGAACGCACCCTCGTAGAGGCGGCCAAGGCCGAGTGTGCGCCGTTCATGGAAGAAGCCGTCCGGCAAATGAAGTTGCTGGAGCAAGCCAATCTGTTGGAAGCGCCTTCGCCGGAGCCGCGCATCACCATCCAACTACCGGAATCCGGCAAGCTCCATCTTGTGCTTCGATTTCCAGCTCCCGATCGAGGACGCTCGCGCATCGAGCAGGCCATCCTGCGTCGGTATCTTATCGGAACGACCACATCCAACTGACTCGCTGATAGCGTTTCAACCCTGATAAAGGAAGAGGGCTCCCCTCGCTGCCGAAGGAAGCCCCCCACGACCGCACGCGATTAGCCTACTGTATTACTTGGGAAACGCCTTTGGTGCCGTGGCATGCTGCCACCCCTCACCATTGAGCGTCTGGAGAAACCCCACCAGATCATGCTTTTCCTGATCCGTTAGCTCAAGGGGAATAACGAGATTGTCTTGGTGGGGATTCTTGACACCACCCTTGTTGTAGAAATCGACGACTTCTGCAAGCGTCTTGAAGCGCCCGTCGTGCATATATGGAGCGCTTCGCGCGATCTCCCGCAAGGTCGGAGTCTTAAAGGCGCCAAGCTCCTCAGCGTTCTGCGTGACCATATAACGTCCGAGATCTACTTTATTGTCGTCCCAGCCGATGCCGAGGTTGTGAAACTTTTCGTCGGTAAAATTGAACCCAGAGTGGCACTTTGTGCAACGTGCCTTATCCCGGAACAAGATGAGGCCCTTCTGAGCGGCTTCTGGAATGGCCCCTGTTTCCCCTCCCTGATCGAACCGGTCCGCAGGGCTGTTGCCGGACAGAACGGTGCGCTGGAAGCTGGCGATGGCCATGCCGACCCTTTCCGTCGTGATGGTGTCATCCCCGAAGACTTGCTTGAAGAGTTTCCGGTAGCCCGCGATTTTCATCATCTTCCCATTCATCACATCGTAGTTGGTAAAGCCGTGCTCGATCGGATTCGTAAACGGACCGACCGATTGAGCTTCCAATGTCGGAGCCCGGCCGTCCCAAAATTGTGTGCTGCTAAACACCCGGTTGAAGGACGCTGGTGCACTGCGGCCACCCTTCTGGCCTCGGATGCCGGCAGAGACCGGCTTGCCATCCGTGAACGCGAATTTCGCCATATGACAATTCGCACAGGCAATGGTGTTGTCCTGCGACAACCGCTTGTCAAAAAACAGCAGCCGGCCTAATTCGACCTTCTCCTTCGTCAACGGGTTGTCGGCCGGAATGACCACAGAAGTCTCTTCGAGACCGAACGGAATCTTGAGCTTATACTCCTCTGCTTGTGCTTCGCCAAAAGAAACTCCAAACAACAGTCCAACCACCATACACACCCGCGCAGATATTGAAACCATTAGCATCCGCCTCGTCATATTCATCTCCTTCTTTCTATAGGCTATATCTGTGACTTTGGACTTCCTCAGCGAACTCCCCGCTTTATCGTTCATTCCCTCTGGATCCTTCTCAAGCGGATCGACTGTGCGCGGAAACCACTATCTCTCTCAGATTATTCCAGCAGGCTCCGGAGCATCCACGCCGTCTTCTCATGCACCTGCATACGCTGAGTTAGGAGATCGATCGTTACCTGATCGGAAGCCTTTTCGGCCGTCACAAAGACTTTCCGTGCCGTTCGTACCAGCGCTTCCTGCCCTTCAACCAGCTGGAAAATCATATCTTCCGCTTTGGGCACGCCCGTGGCTTCAGCGATAGACGACAGCTTAGAAAACTGGGCGTAACTCCCCGGCGCAGGATGCCCCAGCGCCCGGATGCGTTCCGCCACCAGGTCAACCGCCAGTGCCAGCTCGTTGTATTGCTGTTCGAACATCAGGTGGAGCGTCTGGAACATCGGCCCCGTTACGTTCCAATGGAAGTTATGCGTCTTGAGATAAAGGGTATACGTATCAGCCAGCATCTTGGATAACCCTTCGGCAATCGCTTTCTGCTGAGCCGGTTCGATCCCGAGATCAATCGGCGGACCGGTGTGGGCTCTTGCCTTCGTTGAACTGCGAGTTTTCGCCATGGTGTCCCTCCCCTCAGTTTGAGCCCGATATCCGAGCCTGTCATATCATGACTTGTGCTGTCGACTCAATTGACGAGCGATCATCGAGGCTGATCCACAGGACACGTAGGTCCATCTCCCGGCCATTAAGACTCTGTCTCTATACGTCCGAGGACATCCACCTCACCTATTTGCTTGCAGCCTAAATATTTTAAAAACCCTCAAACGAGAGCAGCCAAAACTTCCTGAGCCTTCGAACACGTTGGTAATGGGGCGGAAGACAAGACCACTCCCCCCGCCAAGTCCTCCGCGGCCATTGTCCTAGGCCAGCACAACGGACAGCGCAATACCCAACGCATCAGCAACGCCCTTACCATAGGCCGGATCCGCTTTCAGGCAGTTGCGGATGTGACGAATTTGGATGTCCTGTGGCGCCGCCCCAATGGAACGGGCTGTATTTTCCAATAACAGCTTCTGCTGTGCTATCGTCATGACACGGAACAGCGCGCCAGGCTGTGAGTAGTAGTCCGTGTCCTCTCGATGATTCCAGTGGTCTGCGGCTCCCTCCAGACTGAGCGGCGGCTCGCGATACTCTGGCTGCTCCTGCCACTCGCCATAACTATTGGGCTCGTACCCGAGAGTCGCACCATGGTTGCCATCTACCCGCATGGCCCCGTCGCGGTGATAGCTGTGCACAGGACACCGCGGAGCATTCACTGGAATCAGATGATGATTGACGCCGAGCCGATAACGCTGGGCATCGCCGTAGGCGAACAGGCGGCCCTGCAGCATCTTGTCCGGCGAGAAGCCGATACCAGGCGGCACGTTGGCCGGATTGAACGCGGACTGCTCCACCTCGGCAAAGAAGTTTTCCGGGATGCGGTTCAATTCCATC
>JANPKE010000380.1:0-2212 GCA_031425875.1 Nitrospirota bacterium | reverse complement strand
AGGTCTCCCTTGGCTAGCTTTCGCAGCAATCTTGAAAAGTTGTCGGGTGAAGATATTCCCTCGCTCATGGATATGGAATCCGGCAAGCTGGTGGGGGCCGTGCTCCCCATGTCTGAACAAGCTCAAATCCAGATGCGGAACAGCATCGAAGTGATTGAGTACCTCTTGAATCAAGAGCGAGTGGTCTGGAGTTAATCTCCCAGTCTACTTGGCCCATTCCGTTCTTCAGGTTACCTTCCCTCAATCCTTAACTTCTCCACCGCCTTCACCAACTGCGTTTTGTAATGCTGCCCTCCCTCTCTCGACACAATCAGTGTCCCTTTCTTTAGAGGAAGCGTCGAGAGACCGAAGAAGAGAAGGGGATTGGTGGTGATGATCGACGCGCACAGCTTGATGTAGGATCAGTGGAGGCGCATCGTGGCGCCATCCTCCACATCATGATTCATACGTAGAAAAGAGGTGTTGTGGCGAAAACGGCTCGGACATCTTCTCGCACTCAGGTTTCCCGGCTTGCCGAGCAGCAGCGTCTCGATGAAGATGCCGCCAGGAGGCAGCATTGGAAACGATGGGGGCCCTACCTGAGTGAACGTGCCTGGGGAACGGTGCGTGAGGACTACAGCCCCCATGGAACGGCTTGGGAAGCCTTTCCTCATGATCATGCCCGCTCTCGCGCCTACCGGTGGAACGAAGACGGGCTTGGCGGGATTTCAGATCGTCACCAATACATCTGTTTTGCCATCGCGCTTTGGAATGGGCGTGATCCCATTCTGAAGGAGCGAGTATTCGGTGTGACGGGTAACGAAGGGAATCATGGGGAAGACGTAAAGGAATATTATTTCTATTTAGACTCAACGCCAACTCATTCATACATGAAGTATTTGTATAAGTATCCCCAGGCTGAATTTCCTTATGCCAGACTAGTTGAGGAAAATCATCGGCGCCAACGTGGAGATGTGGAATATGAACTGATCGACACCGGTGTCTTCGATGAGAATCGCTACTTTGATGTTGTCGTGGAGTACGCAAAGACGACCCCAGAGGATCTGTTCGTTCGTATTCACGTGACGAACCGCGGGCCAGATTGTGCTGAGTTGACACTGTTACCCACTCTCTGGTTCCGGAATACGTGGGCGTGGGGGATCGATGCTCGTCGACCGAGAATGCGTGCAGGGCAGCCTGCCCAAGGGATGAGTGTCATTCAGTTCGATCATGAGTACTACGGTCAACGTCGCCTGTGGTGTGAAGGGACGCCTCCATTACTCTTCACTGAGAATGAAACCAATACTCGACGATTGTACGACGATCAAGAAGGCTCCACCTATGTGAAAGACAGTTTTCATGACTACGTGATCCATGGTCAACAGGATGCGGTGAACCCTGACCAGGTCGGGTCAAAAGCCGCTGCCCACTATGTACTGACCTTGCCACCCGGAGCATCGGAGATCATTCGTCTTCGCCTGACCGATAAGAACAACGCCGGAGGTTTCGAAACATCGACGTGTGACGGCCTCTTTACGCAGCGGATTCGGGAAGCCAACGAGTTTTATGACGAACTGGCTCCACCTGATCTTTCAGAAGATGCGCGGCGGGTGCAACGGCAAGCATTTGCGGGATTACTCTGGAGTAAACAATTCTACCATTATGACCTGAGACGCTGGCTGGTCGGCGATCCGGGAATGCCGGATCCTCCGCAGGAACGGCTCCATGGACGGAACTCCGACTGGACCCATCTCTACAATGCTGACGTGATCTCAATGCCGGACAAATGGGAGTATCCGTGGTATGCGGCGTGGGATTTGGCATTCCATTGCATCCCCCTCGCCCTGGTCGATTCGACTTTCGCAAAGGAACAGCTGATTTTGATGCTCAGAGAATGGTACATGCACCCGAACGGCCAGATTCCAGCGTATGAATGGGCGTTCGGAGATGTCAACCCCCCAGTCCACGCCTGGGCTGCCTGGCGTGTCTACAAGATCGAGAAAAAGCGGAAAGGAGTCGGGGATCGTGTCTTCCTGGAACGAGTGTTTCATAAACTGTTATTGAACTTCACCTGGTGGGTCAATCGAAAAGATGCCGAAGGGAAAAACATTTTCCAAGGGGGATTTCTCGGACTCGATAACATTGGTGTCTTTGATCGAAGCGCGCCCTTGCCAACCGGCGGTCATATCGAGCAATCGGATGCGACCAGTTGGATGGGGATGTACTGCCTCAA
>JANPKE010000379.1:0-2828 GCA_031425875.1 Nitrospirota bacterium | reverse complement strand
TGAATTGCACCCTACCCTCTTCATCCCATCCGCGCCACCGATGTCTGACATGGAACTGTACGCCGGCTTGTCGCAACCGTCGCAGCCAGGCGCGCAAGAGCGGGGCCGCTTTCAGATCACTGGGAAAGATCCGTGCGGACGTACCAACGAATGTTTCCACACCAAGCCCGCGAGTCCAATCCCGCAAGGCACTCGGGGGAAATGATCGAATCGCGGGCTCGATGAACGCACGTTGTTGGCCATAGCGAGAAAGAAAGAGGTCAATCGGTTCTGAATGCGTGAGATTCAACCCGCCCTTTCCCGCCAGCAGAAACTTTCTCCCCACCGACGGCATGGCATCATACAACTCAACGCGCAGGCCCGCTGAGGCTGCCGCTTCTGCCGCCATAAGCCCGGCAGGGCCACCGCCGATAATCACGATTTTCATACCACGTCATCCTCTCTCTTAATGCCGTAACGAATGGCCCTCCTACCCCTTATATAGCCTGAGCCTTGGTCCTTCTCCCTCTTTGGATGGAGCCATCAGCACAGAAGCAGAAAGCGATAATTCTAGAGAAAGACTATATGTACTCTTGCGAATTGTATATCTCGGGACCAGTATCCTATTCTGCAAACCGTCGCAAGGTTTACTGGTAAAGGATGTGCGGCGGTGTGAGCCCTGTGGAGGCTGTAGGCTGAACCACGTGCGGGGATCAACCGAAGTGTGACTGTCTGAGGATAAAATGATGGCGTTCTCCCTGTCATGTTCAACTGGTCCGATTGTTGAGGGACGCACTCGTCTGCGCAGATTGTAGGGCTTCGCAGGCCTAGGACTCCACCTGCAGTGATACAACCTATTTTGACTCAGGTACGTCAGCCTTGAACATGTTGCAGAATGCTCGGACACATCATGTCCCGTTCTCTAGGCAGGCTCTTGTGAGCGTTATAGGTAGGTCACTATTCAATTTTGAGTTAGGTTCTATTTATCACGATACATTCTTGCGATTACAGAATTAAACGCTCCTGTCGCGTAATGCAAAAGCACATTTATGTCTGCATAGATGTATGACCAGGACGACATTTGTACAGGCTATAAGAGACGCGCACTCTTGCTCATGCGAATACCCACATGATTCTCGCGTTTTTCTTCTGGACTAGTTCTTGCTGGTATACGACGCCTGAACAGCGATGGCCATCGCTGTGAGGAAAGTTTGCTTCCAAATCGTCGTATGGAAGGTTTTTTTATCATAATTCAAATGTAGGAGGAATCCGAATGCGCGCTGGAGCGACATGTGTTGTTGCGCTTGGTCTTGCCGGTCTATTAACCGGTAATGTCGAGCAGGCCTTAGCGGCCGAAGATCTATCGGAGAAAAATAACCTGCATGTAACCAAACCGACTCGTCCCCGATTTCCGGATGATGTCTTTAGCCGCATGTTTCCGGGGCTCCCGCCCTTTGCCCCACAGACCGATGAATCCAGAGAACAAGCAAAAAATCTTGGTGTCATAAGTGGTATCCTCGATGCCAATGATACCCTGGCCGAAGGTCCGATCCGACTAATTACAGAGCGAAGCTTGAGTGCGAACAATCCCAACAATCCGAACATGACGGCCGGGGTGACATTCTTCGGGCAGTTCCTGGACCACGATCTCACCCTCGCGCTGAAAGCCCCGCTGCTCGAGAACACCAAACCCAGGCAGACCACCAATTTCAGGACCGCCGAGTTTGACCTCGACAGTGTCTACGGGGACGGTCCAACCGGGTCGCCTGAACTTTATGACACCAGTTCCGGTGACATCAAATTCAAGGTGGAGGCTATCCCGGGGTCAAAAGTGGTTTCCCGACTAGGGGCGGAACGGTTCGATCTGCCTCGCGACGCCAACAATAATGCGATTATTGCAGACAGCCGAAACGATGAGAACCTTCTTATCAGTCAATTCCATCTGGCGATGCTGAAATTTCACAATGCTGTCGTTGATCGGTTGCGCGCCGATCCGGCTCAAGCCAATCGTTCGGCCAAGGAGATTTTCAGGGAGGCGCGCCGTCAGGTTCAATGGCACTACCAATGGATCATCGTCAACGAGTTTTTGCCCCAGACAATCGGGCAGGATCGGGTCGATGAAATCTTGAGGAACGGTCCGCGGTTCTACAGAGTTCACGACCGGACTCAAGATTCAATTTTTCGGAGTCCGAGGCGAGAGCCACTGATTCCCGTCGAATTCGCGGTGGCGGCCTATCGATTCGGCCATTCTCAAATTCGTCCTAGTTATCGAGCGAACTTCGGTCCGGCTGACGGCAGCGAGTTTTTTGCATTTGTCTTCGATCCTAATTTGGACGATATGCGTGGCGGCAAGCGGGCTCCGCATCGGTTTATCGATTGGCAGACGTTCTTCAAGTTCGTCGATGACCCCAACTCGCCCTTCGCTCCCCGACCCAATAAGCTGATCGACACCAAGCTCTCGACCCCGCTCTTTCTCCTCCCTGGATCACCCCCTGGATCAACGGCTCCTGGCTTGCCATCAGATGGTGTTCAGTCCTTGGCATCCAGAAACCTAATACGCCATGTGAACTTTGGCCTTCCATCAGGACAAGCCATCGCGCGAGTCATGGGCGCTCAGGTTCTCACCCCCGCACAACTTGCAGAACTGGCTCCCTTCAAGATGGACCAAAGTACCCCACTCTGGTACTACATCCTGAAAGAAGCAGAAGTCCTTGAAAAAGGTTTACGGTTGGGACCGGTCGGCGGCCGGATTGTCGGGGAAGTGTTCATCGGCTTACTGAAAGCCGATAAAGATTCCTATCTCGTCGTCGATAAAAACTGGAAACCGACCCTGCCGTCCGTAAAATCTG
>JANPKE010000378.1:0-2856 GCA_031425875.1 Nitrospirota bacterium | reverse complement strand
CATGGCTCCCAACTGGGTTCGCACCTGCCCCTTGGCCTCCTGAATTCGTTCTTTGTGCAACAGGACATCAGGATTGTTATCAACGGCTGCGGCCAATGCCCCTTTCAAAGTGAGCTGAAGTGGCTGTTGCGGAAAAGGCTGAGACAGGCCACCACTCGATCCACCGGTTGAAGCATCAGCCCATACAAAGTCCGCAGCAAGGACTCCGACAGCCAGCAGACAGAGCCCAAGAGGAACAGATGATTTCACCATCTGTTCACCGTTCCCTCAGGCTTTCCTTCATCGCTTTAAACAAGGGACTCAGCAGATACTCGATGATGCGGCGCTGCCCCGTCTTGATCTCAACAGTCACGGCCATCCCAGGCGAAAGATTCACCTGTTTGCCTTCGACTGGCATCGTCGACCGATCCATACTGACTCTGGTTGGGTACACCAGTCCGACTTTTTCAATGGGAACAGCATCGTCGGAGACTGTCAGCACAGAGCCCGGAATCGTGCCATACAACGTGAATGGAAACGTTTCGACCTTAATCTCGACTGACTGCCCTTCCTTCACAAAGCCCACATCCTTGTTTTCGACCTGCGCCTCGACCTCAACCGGATGGTCTTGCGAGACGACGTGGAGCAGCTGCTGGGCTGGGGTCACCACACCGCCAACGGTATGCACCGCTAGCTGTTGCACCACGCCGTTGATCGGCGCGACAAGCCGCTGCAAACCGGCCTTTTGTCCAGCCTTCGTGACTTCTTGCGCGAGCGAGAGCGCCTTGGTTTCGAGCGCCGATAGTTCCGCCTGTTTGCTCTGCTGGAATTCCAACCGCATGGCCCGGTGGTGCTTCTCAGCCTCGGCGAGGGCCGCCTGATCTTGCTGGAACTTCCTCTTTTGCCCGGCTAACTCTTGCGCCTTGTCGATGCGCTGCTCTTCGGCCTGGAGAAAGTCCATCTTCGTAACCGCTTCATGCTCCAGCAGCTTCCGATAGGCCTCGGCGCGTTCTACTTCCATGGGAACCGTAGCTTCCAAACGAAGGAGGTTCTCCTTGGTTTGCTCAACCACAGCCTGACGTTGATCAGCCAAATGTTGAGCCGCCGCCATCTTAGCTTGGTATTCGGAGAGCTGGTCACGCAGCAACTGTTGTTGCAACAAGACAGAGACGCGCTCCGCATCTGGAGGGGCCTCAAATGTGGACTGCCCCTTGATCAGAGCCCGCAATCTCGCCGCTTCCACTTTCGCCGCTCGATATTCATTGAATGCCCGGTCACGGTCGGCGCGATTGAGAGTCGAATCGAGCTCGATCAGCACATCGCCTTGTTTTACTGCTTGTCCATCCTGGACATGAATTGAGGCAATCACTCCCGTTTCGTAGGGCTGGATGATCTTCGAGTACCCGCTGGGGATGATCTTGCCCTGTGCCGTCGCCACGATATCGATCCAGCCGAATGTGGTCCACAGCGTTCCGGCAGTGAAGGCCGCCAAGATGGTCCAGAGGACAGCTCGGCCGATCGGCGAGGGCGGTGCCTGCTGGACTTCCAACACCGCCGGCAGAAATTCTGTGGCACACCCGCCATGAGCAGAAACGCCGGTCGGCTGACTTGATTCGGCCTGCCACGCTGCCTTCCAAACTGTCCAGTGCCGTGAGAACGCTCCGAAGATCATCGTGCCCCTCTACCCCATACAGACTTGATGCGCGTGTAACCGTGCGTAAAACCCATTGACGCGGAGCAGCTCGTCATGCGACCCCTGCTCGACAATCTCTCCCTTGTCGACGACATAGATGCGATGGGCAGGCCGTACCGTACTCAGCCGATGCGCAATGATGAAGACCGTACGCCCCTGGCTGATCTGCGCCATGTTCTGCTGAATCACCGCTTCGGACTCGTAGTCCAGCGCGCTGGTCGCCTCATCAAAGATCAGAATGCGGGGACTCGGGACCAAGGCCCGTGCGATGGCGATTCGCTGACGCTGTCCTCCCGACAATGTACATCCATGCTCTCCGATCACGGTGTCATATCCATCCCCCAATTCCAGGATGAACTCATGGGCACCGGCCAATGTCGCGGCCTGGATCACCTGTTCCATCCCCAACCCTGGATCCGTCAACGCAATATTGCTCCGCACCGAGCCGTTGAATAGAAAATTTTCCTGCAGCACGACTCCCACTTGCCTGCGCAGCCATGCAGGATCGACCTGGGCGAGATCCACACCGTCGACCAACATACGCCCCCGTTCCGGCACATAGAGACGTTGCAACAATTTCGCGATCGTGCTTTTCCCAGATCCGGATCGCCCGACAATACCGATCACCTGCCCGGGCGTGACAGCAAACGACACCTTACGAAGGATCTCCGGACCGTCAGGCCGATAGCGAAAGGTGACCTCATCGAACCGCACATGACCCGCCACGTGGGGAAGCGTCGTGCGATTCGGATTGTACGAAGGCTCAGACTGCGTATTGAGCACATCGCCCAACCGCTGCACGGAAATCCCGACTTGCTGAAATTCCTGCCAGAGATTGACCAAACGCAGTAGTGGCCCTGTCACCTGCGCCGACAGCATATTGAACGCGATCAACTGCCCGATACTGAGGTCGCCTTCAATCACACGATAGGCACCGACCCACAAGACGGCGACAGTGGTCACCTTTTGGACACAAGCAGCCGATTGGCCAGCCACCATCATCAAGCTCGTGGCTCGAAAACTCGATCGGACATAGCCGGCCAGTTGTTCCTCCCACTTCCGCACGAGCGGAGGCTCAACCGCCATGGCTTTCACGGTTTGGATCCCGCTGATCGCTTCGACTAAGAAGGCCTGGTTTTCGGCGCCTCGGTTGAACTTTTCATGCAAACGCGATCGGATCGCCG
>JANPKE010000377.1:0-4105 GCA_031425875.1 Nitrospirota bacterium | reverse complement strand
CGCTTCATCGATCGATTTCATCTCGTTGAAGCGCAAGCGGAAGAGACGGGCAAGCCGCTGACAGACATGACACTGGTTGAGATGGATGAGCTATGGGAGGCAGCGAAGCGTCGATTGCAGGGACACCAGCCTGGCACAAAGGAACACACGCCATGAGCAAAAATCAAGGCCAGTACGAAGAGGGAAAGCGTGCCGGCGCTCATCCGCTGCTCGTAGTATTCGGCATCCTCATGGGACTCTGGTTGTTCGTGGCCCTGATCGTTCCCAGTTCGAAGAGCAAACAAGCCGCTGGGACCGAGGGTCCCAATGTCTCGGTCATCGAGGATCCGGAAGCCGCGCCTGTCATGTTCAAGGTCCAGACGACTATCTTGGAGATGAACACCCTGGGCTTGATTGTTCCCCCGCAAGCGACGGATAGTCAGATCGTCGCCCTCTTGAAACGCCTCAAGCACGCACGTCTGGAGGGCACCCTGGGTGAACTGCTCCCCTCGACCACACCCGGCCACAAACTGGGTGATCACGCCATTGCCGATATCGTCATTTTTTCAGACAAGCAACTCGCGGAAGCAGATACGATCCGTACACTGACACGAGGGGCCCATGCGCCCGGGACGCTGTACCCGAACGCCGTTCCATTCGAGGTGGCCATGGAGCAAGTTCGTGGCTACTACCGTATCGACTTGAATGATACCGGCAGCCCGGACAAGGGATCCCTCGGTTTCGCCGACGAATCAGGCGTCCACTCGAAACACTACAAAAGAATCTTTTGACACATCGGTTGCTCCCGTTTCCCAGAAATTCAGATTCCCACGCGTCTCCTCAATTCTTCCCGGATAGCCAATTGATCCGCTGCAAACAACGCCTCTACCTTCGGGAACAGATGGGCCAGCGGCCCGATAAATGGCGCCAGCAGCATGTCACGTCGTTCGGTCAACATGCCCTCCCCTTCAGCCACCTGCATCTTCCAGCCCGCAATCGTTTTGGAGAGGATGTTGCTCATCATCAATTGCTGGCCGGGCGAGCCGACAGCCATTCCGACGAGACGACGCTTCAGCACCTCGAGTTCATCCGGTATTGAGACCTTCACGCGCACGCCATGTGGCGTCGCCCAGGTGGACCGTTGAATCGAATAGTCGTAGGAAAAGACCTGCTCTCGCGGCTCACGAAATGGACCGTTGATTTCTACGATGGCAAAGGGGTTGTCAGTTGACGGCATGATTCGCTCGCTTTCCTCGGTGACAATGACACCCTCGATCGCCCGTACTATAAGAGCTTGAAGTTAGGGAGGACAAGAGGCTATCTATAGAGGAGCACTGTACTAGATACAAGGCACAGGGCTGCGGCGGTTTGACGCAGCGGCCAGGTCTTTGCGGCTCCCCCGCTACGACGGCAGTGGTGGAGACCAGAGCACGAGACAGCGTTCTGACGCACTGATATACTCCGACCAAGGATTCCTGCGGGAGAAGGCATGGCCAAGAAAGGCTATCCTGGACTCGTCCTAGTGCCACCCAGCGATCGAACGATCCTGAGGCGCCGACTGCTCCTTTGTGCGTTGTTCATCACCGCACTCGTCTGGGGTGCGTCGACACTAGGCGTATGGCCACCCACCTCCAACGATCAAACGAACTGTCAACCCGGTGTCGGACAGGAAGGCTCGAATAGCTCCTCCAAAAACTGTGGCCAACCACAATCAGTCACAGAGCCGCTACCAAATCAGAACGCGTTCAGCCTTACACCAGTCTCTCAGGCTGAAGGCCTGGCTGAATCAAAAAATCCTCTACCTTCACCTCCCCTTGATCCAGATCAGCACACGACCCACAGCAATCACAGCCAAGACTCAACGCCTCAATCCTTCGAGCCAGCCGACCGCCCGACTGACCACAGCGTTGTACCTCCAAGTAACCAAAAAACAGCGGCGAGCATGCCGGCCTCAAAACCAGCTCAAAATCGGGAGAACGACGTTCGCTTGGCCGATCGGCTCACGACACAACACAATCACAGCCAAGACTTAAAGCCCAAGTCCTCCGAGCTCGTCAACCGTCCCATTGACCACAACATCGCACCTTCAGGTAATGAAAAGTCGACATCAAGCCTGTCGACCTCAAAACCTGCTCAAGATCTCGACATCGACGCTCGCCTGGCGGAACAGGGCGATGCCTTTGCCCAGTATCGCCTCGGACGCTATTATGCACAGCATGGCGGGCGACAGACCCCAGAGTCAGTCAGTTGGTACAAGAAAGCTTCTCCTGGTCTCCACCGCCTGGCTGAGACCGGCAATGGACAAGCGATGTATGTCCTCGGGGTCATGTATGCCTATGGGCGCGGAGTAGGGAGGAATACAGAGAAGGCCCATCGCTGGCTGACTCAGGCTGTTGAAAACAAGATTACGGCGGCTCAGCCGGTTCTCGCGAAACTAGGCAGAAACTATAATGCCGATTCTAGTCTGAAAGCAGCCGAACAGGCAAAAACCCTCAAGCTGCAGAACTGAAGCAATCTGCCGCTCTCCGATATTGCGCCGATTGATACGATCCCATAAAATGTATCGCTGCTATGGTTAACCTTACCCGCCTCAAGACGAAAACGCCGAGTCCGTACAAGCTGACCCACATCGAGACAAACACCCACGACACGAAAACGTTCCGCTTCGAATTGCCTGTCGACGCCACGCTGGACATGTTGCCCGGTGACTTTCTGTACATCCATGCAACGATCAACGGCAAACAGGTCAAGCGGCCCTACACGCCATCGTCGCTGCCGGGCACGACAGGACATTTCGACCTGACGGTCAAGCGCTATGATGCTGGTTCTGTCTCGAAGTACCTGCACGATCAGCAGATTGGAGATGCGGTATTGATGAGCGGGCCGAACACTGGCGGTCATTGGGTGGATGGCATGGCCAAGCAAGTTGGATTCGTCGCGGGCGGCACCGGCATCACGCCGATGATCTCCATCATTCGCTGGATTCTGAACAAGAACATCGATGCGGAGCTATTTCTGATCGTTGCCAATAAAACAGAGGCGGACATCATCTTCCGACACGAGTGGGAACGAAACGTCCAAGAACATCCCAACTTTCATTGCCATCACGTCTTGGAACAGCCACCTCCTGAATGGTCTGGCAGCATAGGACGAATTACGCCTGAAATTCTGCGACACCACCTTCCTGCTGTCGATGCCGCCACCTGTATCTTCCTCTGCGGCCCCCCTCCGATGGTCGATGCTCTGGAAACAACGCTGAAGGGACTTGGGTATCCTGAGCAGGCGATCATTCTCCCATAAAGGCCCTTGATCGACTGCAGAGAAGCCGGTCCTCTTCTCATGAACCCGCGCTGATGGTGGATCGCCTTGATGGACTATTGCCACCGACAAGATCCTGCACAACGCGTTCAGCCGCCACAGCCCCATCACGGATGCAGTCTGGAATGCCGACCCCGCGATAGCCGGCCCCTGTGAGGACCAACCCGGGATAGCGACTCAGTGCGGCATCAAGCTGGGCCAATCGGCCCAGGTGACCAATCGTGTACTGCGGCATCGCCTTCCACCATCGATTCACTTCCGTGTAACTTGGTTCCACGCTGATGCCGCATACCGCAGCCAGTTCCTCTCTGACTTTGGCCACCAACGTCTCGTCATCCAACTGAAGAATATCTTCCCGGCCCACGCCACCGACATAGCATCGAGCCAACAGCTGATCTGCCGGAGCGCGATGCGGCCACTTCAGCGACGTCCAGGTTGCGGCAATCAAATCACGCTGTTCTGTTCGCGGGATGATAAATCCGAATCCTTCGATGGCACTCGTCAGCGTGCGTGGAAACGCCATCGCAATGGTGGCAGTCGACGCATAGGGAATCATGTCCAATAGTCCACCGGCAATCGGTGTCAATGGACGCACCAGTTCCGCCGACATATACGCCGGTGTGGCAAGAACCACGCTATCCGCAGAAAGTGCCGATCCATCCTCGATGATCAGGTCGTACATCCACCGGCCTAACTCATGTGATCTCACTCTCAGCGCGTCGACCCGGAACCCTAATCGAAGTTCCACACCCTGCTGTGTCAATCGACTCGTCAGGGCCGTGACCAAATCGCTGAGACCATTCTTTAG
>JANPKE010000376.1:0-1772 GCA_031425875.1 Nitrospirota bacterium | reverse complement strand
TTCCTGGACTATCAGGGGTTTGTCGAGATGGACGCGGATGCGAAGACCTTCACGATGATCGAGGCCACGATCAAGGCTGAATCGATCAACACAAATAAAGACAAGCGCGACACGCATCTGCGCAATACCGACTTCTTGGATGTCAACCAGTTCCCGACGATCACATACAAAATGAAAAACTATCAGAAACAGGGAGACAGCTATGCCGTGGTCGGGGATCTCACCCTGCGTGGTCTCACCAAAACCGTTACGCTGAACGTCACCTTCAACGGCGTGGCGAAAGATCCCTGGGGAAACACCAGGGCCGGCTTCAGCGCCGACGGGAAACTAAACCGCAAGGAATTTGGGATGGTTTGGAACAAGACTCTCGACACCGGAGGACTCGTCGTCGGAGACGAGGTACAGATCCATCTCGATATCGAGTGCATCAAAGCTCAGAAAACCTCATAAGCGGTACGGTCCGATGAGAGCCATGGTGCTCAATCATACGGGCGATGTCTATCGCAGTCCCTTACATCTCCGAGATCGGTCGGTCCCTATTCCTACGGCTAGTCAGGTTCTGGTTAGGATTCACGTCTGCGGGGTCTGTCGCACCGATCTCCATGTGGTGGAGGGAGAACTTCCCAACACGAGCTTCCCATTGATTCCAGGACATCAAGCAGTCGGCACGGTGACGCAAGCCGGCGGAGGAGTCACGGATATCCATGAAGGAGACCGGGTTGGGATCGCCTGGCTGCAAGGGACTTGCGGACAGTGTGAATTCTGCACAAGCGGGCGAGAGAACCTCTGCTTAGAAGCGACGTTCACCGGCTATCAGGTCGATGGAGGCTATGCCGAATATGCGGTCGTCCCGGCACGGTTTGCCTACCCAATCCCGTCAATCTTTTCTGACGAAGAAGCTGCTCCCCTGCTTTGTGCCGGCATTATCGGCTATCGGGCGTTGCGTCTCAGCGGCATCAAACCAGGCCAGCGCCTTGGTCTCTATGGATTCGGCGCATCGGCCCACATCGCCATCCAGATCGCACGACATTGGGGCTGTCAGGTCTATGTCAGTTCGCTCAAACCGGAGCATCAATCGTTGGCGAGGGAGCTGGGCGCCGTCTGGGTCGGTGGGGCGACGGATACGCCGCCAGACAAGCTGCACGGGTCGATTATTTTTGCACCAGCTGGTGAACTCGTGCCCCCTGCGTTGCGTGCTCTTGAACGAGGCGGCACGTTAGCCTTAGCCGGCATCCACATGTCGCCAATTCCTTCGCTCGACTACGATCGCGACGTCTTCGGCGAACGAGTGATCCGCAGCGTGACCGCCAATACTAGGCAGGATGGCCTCGATCTCTTACGCGAAGCAGCCGCCATTCCGATCAAGCCACATACTGTCCGCTTTCCACTCGAACAGGCAAACCGTGCCTTACAGGAATTGAAAGCCGGGACCTTTCAAGGGGCAGCGGTGCTGACGATATGACGTAAGAATGCACAGAACAAGATCCGCCCCATGGGAGGATTCTCTTTTCCTCGCGATTAGATGTCGAAGTGATTGGCGAAGTGGAATCATGGATGACGGGGGAACAGTACGCGTATGAATTGGTTGCATCGCGTGGCGTCCTCAAAGATTACTGTTCTGGCTGGACTGTCTCCTTGGAAGAAGATGAAAATGAAATCGAACTAATGGGACATGATTATGTCCTCGATTTAATCGGCGAATTAGAAATTCCACCATGTTCGCCAGTTTGCAAATCGTTTTTTCTTATTCATGATGGCCGGGACCGATCGTC
>JANPKE010000375.1:0-2483 GCA_031425875.1 Nitrospirota bacterium | reverse complement strand
CAATGATGCGATCGCGGGCCATCCGGTCCTCGCACAAGCATCGGTACGCTAATTTTGCACGCGGGGCCCTGGCAGAGATGTCAGGGCTCTTGCCGTCTCTTTCACGCCGTGCTAGTCATTCTTCTCGCGTTTGTAGCCTGTTTGTTAGCTCCCTCTCCCTCCCCTGCACTGCAATCCGATTATGAGGTGTATCTCACACAGCTGATCGAGCAGGCTCAACAAAAGAAGCTTGCCGAACAACGTGAGTGGCAGCTGTTGTTGCACTATCGGAAAGGACTCTTTGGAGGATATGAGAGCGAGCAGGATGATCCAGGATTTTTCATGTCTCCCAATGGGAAGACGGATCCGTCTGCTGAGCTTGCGGCGACCCTTGCACAATTCTTCTCCGTTGAACTGATCGGTCGCTCTCGACAGCCGGCTCAATGCGCCTTCATCGCTCGGTACCACTGGCTAAGGGAGCAACTGCAGTTTGATCCGACTCGGCTTCCAGCGCTTTCCTGTGAACGGTTTGATCGGTGGTACGAGGATTTCGAGGTCCAATCTATTTCTCTGATCTTTCCGTCAGCCTTTCTCAATAATCCGGCCTCCATGTTCGGCCATACCCTGTTTCGTGTTGATCAAAAGGGCCAGACCGAACAGACCCGCATTCTCGCCTATACCATCAACTATGCAGCGGACGTACCTCCCAACGCCGGCCTTGCCTATCCTATACGAGGTATCTTTGGAAACTATAAGGGATATTTTTCAACGATTCCCTATTACCTCAAGGTGCAGCAGTATCGGGACATTGAAAACCGCGATATTTGGGAATATCGCCTGAATCTCACGGACAACCAATTGCGGCGTTTTCTGATGCATGCGTGGGAATTAGGGAATGCCTACTTCGACTATTTCTTTTTTAAGGAGAATTGTTCGTACCATATCCTTGCGCTCTTGGATTACGCCAATCCCGATTTGCACCTGACGGATGAGTTTATCGGGTGGACTGTCCCTGCCGATACGATTCGATTGGTCGTCTCAAAACCCAGCTTGGTGTCAGATATTACGTACAGGCCATCTCGCAGTACAGTGATCAAACGAAAGCGGGAGTCCTTGCCCGCTGAAGAGCGAGATCTGGCTCATCGGATCACAGAAGACCTCAGCGAGATAGCTTCGCCGATCTTCACCCAGCTGGCGCCTCCCAAACAAGCCTTTGTGCTCGATCTGGCATCGGACTATTTGCGGTATCGGCTTGAGACGAGCGACTCCCCAAAACCGGAGTGGAAGGATCGCAATAGGACGGTTCTGACAACCCGTAGCCAGCTCCGCATCCCTTCCGAGGAGTTCACCGTACGACCCTTCGCTAAGCAACCAGAGTTGGGCCATAAGACCTCACGCGCAGTCATCGGAGGAGGCTGGCGCAATAACGACACATTTGAAGAAGCGACATTACGCGGCGGCTATCACGATTTGCTCGATCCAGAGGTTGGCTATACTCCCGATGCGCAGATCGAAATGGCCTCCATCACGGTGCGGCACTACAATCGAGCGGATCAGACCAGGGTAGAACGAGCGACCTTGCTGAATCTTTTGTCTCTCTCGCCGATCGACTCGGTCTTTCATGCTCCCTCCTGGAAACTCAACCTTGGAATGAACACTATCCGGCATAATGATTGTCAGCTCTGCAGCAACGGATTTCTCAACGGCGGGATTGGAGGGGCGAAGGAATTTCGGTTGCTTAAGCGAGAGGTCCTGTTCGCCTTTGTGGAAACTGAAGCAAGCGTCAGTAAGGCGTATCATGAGATGCACCGCGTCGGTGGTGGCGCAACGGTTGGCATGTTGGCCGATCTCACCGAGCGATGGAAATTCATGGCGACGGGATCCTATTTGAAATTTCCGCTTGGTGACAAATCCGATGATTTCCGATGGTACGTCGGGTCACGCTTCACCGTGGCCAGAAACTGGACGGTGAGGTTAGAGTACAACCATCGGGACCGGGACAATGATGTCCTCTTCAGCCTGCAAGCATTTTTCTAGACTCCATCCCTTCCTTCCCGCAAAAAGTTTCGTTATCCTCCATCAGTGGGATTTCTCGATCAATTCTTCGTCTACCATCCCGAGCCTTGGCAAGACCGAGATTGGGCAAGGTTAAGCGGGCTGCCGCTTGAGGATGTGTGGTTTCAGGCGACCGATGGTGCCCGACTGTTCGGTTGGTATGTTGAAGCGGCAGCCGATCGTCCGGTCATGCTCTGGTGCCATGGAAATGCCGGTAATATCATCAACCGCCTTGACAATCTTAAGCTTCTCTACCAGATGGGATTGTCGATTTTCTTGTTCGACTATCGTGGATATGGAAAGAGCCAGGGCTCCAGCCCAAACGAGGAGGGACTCTATCAAGATGCATACGGTGCGTATGATTACCTCACCCGCATCAGAAAGATCCACCCTGAACGAATCGTGCTGTTCGGCCGATCGCTGGGAGCTTCCGTGGCAGGTGAACTTGC
>JANPKE010000374.1:0-2586 GCA_031425875.1 Nitrospirota bacterium | reverse complement strand
CCAGTCATATGGATGTGCACAGGTGACTTCGGCAGCCAAATCTCGACCGATAGTGGCGTGAGCTTGCCTGGCTCGCTGCACGGCCCGCTCGGTGTTGAGATCAAGATGCGTGATGAGTCCCTGCTGTGACCCATGCTCGCGTAAGTGTCTTGTCAAGGCTCTGGTGTCGATGCCTTCAATTCCAACGACTCTTGCCTCGATCAATGACTCTTGCAGTGTCTGTCGGCTTCGCCAGTTACTGGCGAGACGGCTGGCTTCCATCACCACGAACCCCTCTGCCCATGACCGACCGGATTCTACATCTTCAGGTGTGACTCCATAGTTTCCGATTTGGGGACAGGTCATCGTGATGATCTGTCCTTTATAGGAGGGATCGGTCAGTATCTCTTGATACCCGGTCATCGCCGTATTAAAGACGACTTCTCCAACCGTTTCGCCCTCATAGCCAAGAGCGCGGCCTTCGAACACAGCTCCATCTGCCAGTGCCAGTAATGCCTTTCTCACGACTGCCTTCTATTCTGATCAAGTGAACGATTCACCTTGATCACGACGAGCACGATGCCCAAGACTAGGTTAATCATGTACAACGACCGGGTTGGCAACAACACACGAAAGAGTGCCTCCAACGCCGCTTTTCTGGCCGTCTCATCCTTCGTCGCAAACGCCTGCGCTTGAAGCGACACGGCTTGTGGATGGAGTACCCCAATAATGACCCCAGCGATCATCACCATGACAGCCAAAATAATCAGCTCACTCCGACCGACCTCTACAATTAAATCCCCGCTCCACCAACGATACCACACGGCAGCGATGAGGACGACACAAGCCCCAATGACGAAACGCTGGTAGCTTTCAAACGCTCGGGTCAACAACATGCCGCCGGAATCCTGCCCTCCGAATGTATTAAACACCGCCGGGATCAGCGCTCCGCTCAGCACGATCATGCCTCCAACCCAGACAGCCAGCGCGACCCACTCAAGAGCAAGACACCCGACCATCCCCCAGCGAGGCAACCGTCGCACAGCACTACCGCTCCACCGGGCCGTTTTCGAACACTACCCTCCCACCTACAATGGTTGTCTTCACTCGCCCTTTCACCTTCCATCCCACAAACGGTGTATTACGGCTCTTAGATCGGAACTTGGACGGGTCAACTTCCCACGGTTCTTGCGGATCGATGAGGACGACATCGGCATCGGCACCGACTGCCAACGTCCCTTTCTTGAGTCCGAATGCCGCAGCCGGAGCCGAGGTCAGTTTCTGGATCGCTTGTTCCAGTGACAGCACTCCTTCCTCTACCAACCCCAACGTCAGCGGGAGCGCCGTCTCGAGTCCCACGATTCCGAAAGGGGCCTCGGTGAAATCCTGCTGTTTCTCCTGCGTCGCATGGGGGGCATGGTCGGTCGCAATCACATCGATCGTACCGTCCTGCAAGCCCTCCTTGATCGATTGGACATCGGCCCAGGTACGCAGAGGGGGATTCATCTTGGCGTGAGTGTTATAGCCGCGCACCAGTTCTTCCGTAAGCGTAAAGTGATGGGGACAGGCTTCGGCCGTCACGCGGATGCCCCGGGCTTTCGCCTCCCGCACCATGCGAACAGACCCGGTAGTGCTGATATGGGCGAGATGCAAACGAGCTCCCGTCAGTTCCGAGAGGGAGAGATTACGTGCCACCATCACATCTTCAGCTGCTGACGGGATCCCCGGCAACCCAAGCTCGGTTGAGATCAATCCCTCATTCATACAGCCGCCTTCTGCCAGATGCAGGTCCTCGCAATGGTCGACGACCGTCAGATCAAAGGCCAAGGCATATTCCATCGCTCGCCGCATCACCAGGCTGTTCATGACCGGCTTGCCATCGTCAGAAATCGCCACGCAGCCAGACCGCCGTAAATCACCGATCTCCGCGAGTTCCTTCCCTTCCGATCCTTTCGTGATGGCACCGATCGGCAACACATTGGCGAGGCCGGCCAGCCGGGATCGCTCCAGGATAAACTCCGTGACGGCTTGATTGTCATTCACCGGGTTCGTGTTGGGCATGCAACAGACGGTCGTAAATCCGCCTGCAACCGCCGCAGCACTACCGCTCTGAATCGTTTCTTTGTACTCAAATCCCGGTTCCCGAAAGTGGACATGGACATCAACAAACCCCGGCACCACCAGCTTCCCCGTAGCCTGAATGGTCCGGCCGCCGACCGGGGCTGAAAGATTCGATCCCAGTGCGGCAATCTGACCGTTCTCGATCAGCACATCGGCGATGCCGTCAAACCTGCCTGGATCAATGACCCGACCACCCTTAAGCAATATCGACACGCGAAGCTCCTCTCCCTTGATTTGTTCCAGAGGATGCGGAAAAAGCACTTCCAGCAAGGCCGCAGCGAGCGAAAGGTCGAGGCGTACGCGGCGGTTGGTACGTTGAGACCTTGAGCGATGCGAGAACGACGCTGGAGGGCTTTTGCAACATCCTCAATTCGCTCCGGACATGAGGTACAGAATTCCCATGCGCACTGCGACGCCGTTCGCCACCTGGTCGAGAATTACCGAGGACAAACTATCAGCCACGTCCGGGGCGATTTCCACTCCTCG
>JANPKE010000373.1:0-2734 GCA_031425875.1 Nitrospirota bacterium | reverse complement strand
TGGTTCGGTCTCCAGGACTTCAAAGTACTGTTGCTAGAAAAAACAGGTGGGACGCCGAAAGCCCAATTCACCGAGAGCAACGGCTATCGGTGGTATTCACAGAAGTGACTGTGACTTCCAGAACCCTTCCTAGTCTCCATCCGCCCCGCCGAGATCATCGAGCTTGTCCATAGTTTCTGAACGGCCCGCACGACTCCACCCTCTGTAATCATGGATATCTGAGGGTCGGCCACTTCCTTGACAAGAGCCATGACCAGATAACCGATCCAGTTCCTCTTCTTTTCGAATATTGCATTCTGTGTAGAAAAGCCAGATCCCGCCAGCAAAAGCACAGAATGCAAGAAGCCAAAGTGCTCGGCTAAAAGCCCAAGCAGCTGGCACAAGAATTAGGCCAATAGTCACCAGCGATGCTCCAACTATTTCCCTAAATCTCAATTCCATATCAAACGGATTTAGAACCGCAGTATCGCCATAGGAGCTATCGTGCAATGAAATAGCCCTTCTCTACTGAACCGCTGTCGGTAGATCCGCAAGCAGATTGATTAACACTCCTTCCCGCAACCCTAAATCACTAACAAGCACGCTTTGCTGACCCAGCACCTCCATAATCGTCCGGATGATGATCGTCCCAGCGGCGATGACTTCTTCGCGGTTCTTTTCCAAGCCAAGCAAGCCAACTCGCTCGGCCTTTGTTCTAGTGAGCAGCGCACGCTCCAACTCTCTGATAGTTTCCAATCTCAGCACGTAGTTGTGGATTCTAGCCGGTTCATAGGTCGGGAGCTTCTGAGCCATGGCCGAAAGGCTGGTCACTGTACCTGCGGTGCCAACAAATGTCGCCTGCCGATAGCCGTCCATGTCCGCTACAGCTGCTTTTGTTTCTCGCGTCACCCACTCGCGTGCCTGTTGGAGTTCCTGGGCAGTCGGCGGATCATGGTGCAGCACCCGCTCGCAGAGGCGGACGACGCCAATATTGATTGAACGGACAATCGGCTTATCTCCTGGCCGATCAAGGATGAATTCAGTACTGCCGCCACCAATATCCAATGCGAGGATGTCCGTTACTCCGGTTGGCAAGCCTGAACGAATCCCGAGCAACGTTCGCCACGCTTCTTCCTCGCCTGAAATGACTTCAACATCGAACCCGGCTTCTCGCTTGACCCGTTCAAGAAAATCATCTCGATTCGCAGCGTCTCGGACGGCACTCGTCGCCACGATGGCGGTAGCCTCAACATGATAGCTATTGATGACATTTCGCCATTCTTGCAGACAGTGGATGACTCG
Organism: Nitrospirota bacterium; assembly: GCA_031425875.1. Lineage (GTDB taxonomy): Bacteria > Nitrospirota > Nitrospiria > Nitrospirales > Nitrospiraceae > Nitrospira_D. The sequence continues at coordinate 1,453 of JANPKE010000373.1, read as the reverse complement.
ATCCATTGCGACCGGACTCAGCCGTTTAGTCTGATCAACACCTTCACCCAACCGGAGAATGCGCCGTTCAGATCGAAGTTCTTTGAGGGGATGCCCAGAGGCTAGATCTGCAATCAACAAGCGACAGGTGAGGGTGCCAATATCGATGCCGGCCAATCGTCGCGTGTGCTGACGCGGCTCGGTCATTGCTCGTTCCGGATGTCTTCCATGTCGGCTTCCAGTTTCTTCTGCGACTCCTTGAGTACCTCAACTTCCTTGACGAGACGCACAATTTCGGCGTCGTACACCACCCGCTCTGCCGTTTCGCCCCGTTCCTTCATATCCACGGCCCGCTCACCGATGTCTTTGTACAGATCAGACAGCTGTTGTTCGAGCTTGCGGAGCTCTAGTCTCATACGAAGCAGTTCTGTTTCTTCCAGCGCGCGTCCTGCCGCATGGACGGTCCCCAGCCTCAGGGTAGCGATCCCGGCTCGCAAGTCATCTTTTATCCGCTGCAATAAACCCATACGACTCCCGACTCACAGGGTAACATGTGTCAAGCTGACAGCCAAAATTCTATCTTGTCAGCCTGCACTCCTGTCAGCGTATCAGTTCAGTCAACTGATTGAACCTAACTCCAACTTTTTCTCCCATTTCCGCAGCATCGCATCTCGCAATTCCTGATGGGCCGGCTCTTTCAATCCTGGATCCGATTTCAGCAGCGTAAAAGCCTCCTGCCTGGCCTGCTGCAACAGATCAGCGTCGCTCACCAGATTCGCCACACGAAACTCCGGCATCCCCCATTGGCGCAACCCAAAGAACTCTCCAGGGCCTCTGATCCGCAAATCATCTTCGGCAATCACAAATCCATCGTGTGATCGGACAAGCGCCTCCAGCCGTTCTCTTGCCGTAGACACCGATTCCTCACTTCCCATCGCACGTCCGCCTGACTGCGCCCTTCCTCGTCCCAGGTGCTGGGCCATCAAGAGGCAATAGGATTGTTGGTTGCCTCGCCCGACTCGTCCGCGCAATTGATGCAATTGTGCGAGGCCAAACCGCTCGGCATGTTCGATCAAGATGACCGTGGCATTCGGAACATCGACCCCGACTTCGATCACCGTCGTCGCAACCAACACCTGGATCGTTCCGGCCTTAAAGTCGGCCATCACCGCTTCTTTTTCAGCCGCTTTCATGCGCCCATGCAGTAGGCCGACACGGAATTCCGACAATTCCCCGTTCTGCAACTGCTCGGCTCCCTGAATCGCTGCTTGAAGATCGATCTTTTCCGATTCGTCCACCAGCGGATAGACCACATACGCTTGCCGTTCGGCACGCAACTCATCGCGCACAATCTGATAGGCACGCCGTCGCTGCGCATTCTGAAAAAGAAATGTTCGCACCGGCTTTCGTCCAGGCGGCAGGACATCAATCACCGAGGCATCAAGGTCACCATAGACCGTCATGGCCAATGTCC
>JANPKE010000372.1:0-2558 GCA_031425875.1 Nitrospirota bacterium | reverse complement strand
CCGCCCATGGCATCCGAACCAGCCGCCCCCGTGCTTGAGCCCGTCGCACCTCCAGTGGCCCAGCAGGCGTGTCAGTGTGAAGCCCCATGACAGCACCGTCACGCTCGATCAGGTCCGTGACTTCCGCACTCATGCGGACGTGAAAGGTGGAATACTGGCTCCCCACCTCCACGAGAAAGTTAAGAAAGTCCCACTGCGGGATGAAGGCAACGTAGCGGCACTGAGTCGGTAAATGCGAGAAGTCCGCCACCGTGAATTCCAGATCCCCAAACCGTGCATTGATCCGAGATACTCTTTGGTGGGGCAACTGCAGGAATCGTTCGAGAATCCCCAATTCGTGCATGATCTCCAATGTTGAGGGGTGCAAGGTGTCGCCGCGAAAATCACGAAGAAAATCCGTGTGCTTTTCGAGGACGAGCACCGAGACGCCGGCTCGAGCTAACAGCAGGCCCAGCATCATCCCCGCCGGCCCTCCGCCGGCTATGCAGCACTGAACCGAGATGGTTTCCGGCATCAGATCTCCTACGACAGGTGGAGAAAGCGGGCAGGGAGGATTATAAGCGAAGAACTGCATCGTTGACGAAGGCTGCTCTATTCTCGTCGATCGCCTTCTCTTTCCCCTCCCTCAGTGGAAATATCCAACAGATCCGGGGTAAGGTGTCTCCCGATTCATTACTTGGATAAGAGATCAGCCATGACTTCATCACGACAACACAATAGCGGGCCGGATTCAGACGGTCCGGATGTTCCTGAACCAACCCATGCCGAGCGGGCCAAGACGCTGGTGTACTTGCAGCAGACCGGCAGCCTGTCGACGCTCTCGCGCAAGCAGCCAGGCTGGCCCTTCGGGTCGGTGATGCCATACGGATTGGATGCTCAGGGGCAACCAGTCTTTCTGATCAGCACGATGGCGATGCACACGCAAAACCTCCTGGGCGATCCACGCGCCAGCTTACTGGTGACTCCGCCTGAGAGCAGGGTCGATCCACTTGGGGCGGCCAGGGTCACGTTGATGGGCTCTGTGACCAAGGTGCCGAAGGAGGAGAACGCTGAGGTTCGCGCGTGCTACCTGGATCGCCATGCCAATGCGTCCTACTGGGTGGACTATCAGGATTTCGGTTTCTTCCGCATGGCCATCACGGAGATGTACTTTGTCGGTGGGTTTGGATCGATGGGCTGGGTGATAGCGGCTGACTACATGGCGGCATCCGTGGACCCGCTTGCGGACGAAGCCTCGAACCTGATCCGCGAGCTCAATACCGAGCACGCAGAGACGTTGTTGCTGTTGGCCCGTGCGTTAGGCCAGGCGGACGCGCAGCAGGCAACGGTGACGGCACTGGATCGGCTCGGGTTTCATATTCGATTGACTACTCCTGGCCGGATGCAGGGCGGGCGTGTGGCATTTGCTAGTCCGGTGCGGAACGAATCAGACGTCAGAGCCAGCTTGGCCACCCTGGTCGCGCAGGCCAATGCTGGACTCCCAGTCCTGCATTCGCTATAGGCGGCTTGTGCACGAATGTCTAGAGGAGCGTGTGTTGTTCAGCGCGGCCGCAGTTTACTAACTAGATAGGGGAACGAATGGCAACGAACGATAAGCAGGTTATTTTTTCACTGGTCAATGTCGGAAAGGTCTATCCGCCGAAGCGGCAGGTGCTGCGAGAGATCTACCTTGGCTTCTACTACGGCGCGAAGATCGGTGTCCTGGGTCTGAATGGTTCAGGAAAGAGTTCGCTACTGAAGATCATCGCAGGGGCCGATCCGAACTATACCGGTGAAATTATGCGGTCGAAAGGCTACAGCGTCGGCCTGCTGGAGCAGGAACCCCAGCTGGACCCAAACAAGACGGTTAAGGAAGTGGTCGAAGAGGGCAAAGCCGAACTGGTCGCGCTGATGCATGAGTACGAAGCCGTCAGCAATAAGATGGGCGAGGTCGGTCCCGATGAGATGGAAAAGCTGCTTGATAAGCAAGCCCAACTGCAAGAGAAGATCGAAGCTGCCAACGGCTGGGAACTGGAAAATCAACTCGACCTTGCCATGGATGCCTTGCGCTGTCCGCCCGCCGATCAGAAGGTGGGGACGCTGTCCGGTGGAGAAAAGCGCCGGGTTGCGCTCTGCCGCCTGATGATCCAAGAGCCGGATATTCTGTTACTTGACGAGCCGACGAACCATCTCGATGCCGAATCGGTGCAGTGGCTCGAACAGCATCTGCAACAGTACAAGGGTACGGTCATTGCCGTGACCCACGACCGGTACTTTCTGGACAATGTGGCTGGGTGGATTTTGGAGTTAGACAGAGGCCATGGGATTCCGTTCCAAGGCAATTACAGTTTCTGGTTGGAGCAGAAGAAGGATCGACTGGAGAAAGAGGAAAAGGCGGAGTCCAAGCGCAAGAAAACGCTGGAACATGAGTTGGAATGGATCCGCATGTCGCCAAAGGCCCGGCAATCCAAGGGCAAGGCACGGTTGAACCGCTATGAAGAACTGGTCAATCAGAAGCAGGACCAGGTGGCGAATGATCTCGAGATCTATATTCCGCCAGGACCTCGGCTTGGCGATGT
>JANPKE010000371.1:0-3022 GCA_031425875.1 Nitrospirota bacterium | reverse complement strand
CGTTCTCAGGCAGCGTTGACGCTTGAGGACTTTCATCTCGACGAAACCACCCTTTGTCGGGTGCTTCCTGAGGCGCACGTATTGATTCATTGTACGCCGGTCGGGATGTCCCCGAAAGCCGATGCCACCAGCGTTCCCGCAGCGCTCCTACACGCCGGCCTCTCTGTCATGGATATTGTCTACAACCCACTCGAAACCAGATTGCTCAAAGATGCGAAGCGCGCCGGGTGTAAGACGATTCCGGGATTGGAGATGTTTCTTAATCAGGCTGCCGCGCAGTTCGAGCTCTGGACCAATCAACCGGCGCCAGTTGATGTGATGCGGACGGTCTTGGAGTCTCACTTCCGATGAATGTGGTGCTCATCGGCTATCGTGGTACGGGAAAGAGCACTGTCGGTAAACTCGTGGCGGCCCGTCTTGACCGTGTCCTGGTCTCTACAGACGCCGAGATCGTGAAGTTGGTTGGTCAAAGCATTCCCGAGATCGTTGAGCAACATGGGTGGGAGTACTTTCGTGATCTCGAAACAAAGATTTGCCAGGATCTAGCGGGCCGGGATGGGGTCGTGATCGATACTGGCGGGGGCGCCATCCTTCGATCACAAAATGTCGAGGGGCTGAAACGCACAGGGAAGCTGTTCTGGCTGACTGCTCCAGTTGAGACCATTGCCAAGCGAATTGGGGCGGATACCCAAAGACCATCTCTCACTGGAACCAAGTCGTTTCTCGACGAGATTCAGGATGTGCTTCGTGAACGGACGCCAAAGTATCAAGCCGCTGCTGATTACATCATTGAGACCGATGGAAAATCCACCACGCAAGTTGCTGAGGAGATTCTGGCACGACTCTAGTTGCCTTGGTAGTCTCTCTGAACCTTGACAAGTCTCGCCCTAACGTGATTCATGTACTCCTGCTGCGCCCGTAGCTCAGTTGGATAGAGCGCCGGGCTTCGAACCCGTAGGTCGCAGGTTCAATTCCTGCCGGGCGCACCAATAATTTAACAAATTACCAGAATCGCTTGAGACGAAGGGCTGAAAAATGAAACGCCAGAATTGCTCCGGCTATACCAAAAAGAAAGCTCCCATCTCCTTCAAGGGCGGAGCTGAGTCGAACAGCACACCTTCTTTTATTCTGTCTGGGTTCACGTTTCCGCTACTCGTTCAAAATGTCCCCTTAGCTGTTCTGCTGTTAACATAGCGCATGTATGCCTCGGCAGGTACAGGGAGAATCCCTCGCTCTCGATCACAAGGGCACAGAGTACTGAGTCAAGGCCTTGCTTCTCAAAAGGTTACGGATGCACGGTCCGCCAAGTCCCGCGCAACCAGGGACTCGTCTCGAACGAATGCGGTGAAACGACCCTGGCCGTTTCCTCCCGACACAAGCGGCATCCCATGGATGAGTGCGGCTGCGACCGAAGGCCGGCACGGAGGACTAGCCTTCCGCTTCAATCATATCCGGGAAACTGAGCGCGTCCTCACCCCGCTACTCTCCCATCAGCCAGCGTCCGTGTCGTCGCTGACGCGCTGCACCTGAGATCCTCGGATTATGCAATTATCTTCCTCTTTCAGCTGTAGTCATGAGGCGTTAGCGGTTGATGGTTTGGTCCGTCAAAAACGAGATGGCATGATTCCGTTCGTTATATTTCGCGGTGACATTGTCTCCTATGTCAGGGCTCAGCATCATGTCTTTCCTCGTGGTCGTCTTGTCTACATGAAGAAGTAGCACCCTCCCTGTTTCGCTATCCTTCACTGACACATGCCACGTCTGTGTAGCCTTTTCGTCCACATCCACATGCATGACTTTCCCTTTTATGGTTTTGCCAGCCTGCACATCCGGTGTGTCGTAGACCTCCCTGTCGACAGCGAGCGCGCCGGTAGAGAAGGCAGCGCAAAACAGAACCCCCAGCATTGTCGTTCTTATCGTCTTGTACATGAGTCGCATCGTCAATCCTCCTTTGTAGTAAACTAATCCTCGGTACGGCGATTCGTCCCTCTGCTCGCTCGAATCCCTCGAATCCATAGGGCGCTTTGCTGGTTCTCAATATTCGCCGACCCGCGGTCGCCTTGATTTATCGGGGACATCTCCTTCTTTTCGTCGATCTGTACCTTCATCCCTCAAAGACCACCTATATCCTAGGGAGGCTCAAGGGAATTCCATACTGGGAAGACCCATAGGAAGTGTAGTAATGGAAAATTACTGAGGAGTACAGTTTCTAGAGCAGAGCACCGAAGTATCTCTTTCCCGCTCTTCGCTGTCTTCGTCATAGATATCAAACGACTAGCCTGCCTTTTGACCACATAAACGATTCCCCTACAATCATTTTCTAGGGTTACTCCCAGTGACCTCATCCGGCCGTTCCTGTACCTTGAAAGCCATTGACGCATTTGCAGGAGAGGGCTTCATGGCTGCATGGAGAAGATAAAGGTGGCAGCAGATAAAAATGGGAAAGGAATGGTTTGGCCCAGTGGTGAGGCCGAAATGAGTCGGGGGAGGCAACAATTATCCGACTCGTGATCACTACCCCGCATGAGCGCTACCAAGCTTCGCCATGATTTCAGAATTCGTCCCGTACATGGGGAGCATTGCGCAGAGGTTGCTAATGAACACACACGTCAGCAGCGATGCACTGAACCAATGGCCAAGAGCATAAACAAGTTAGAAACATACACCGCCAAGCGTAACTTTACCCAAACGCCGGAACCAAAACCCATTGGCAAAAAGGGCAAAGGTAACGGCTATCTGATCCAAAAACACGCTGCCTCGCATCTGCATTATGATTTCCGTTTAGAACTGGATGGCGTCCTGAAAAGCTGGGCAGTTCCTAAAGGGCCGAGCCTTGATCCTACTGATAAACGGCTGGCGATGGAGGTGGAGGATCATCCTGTGGATTATGGCTCTTTTGAGGGTCTTATTCCTCAAGGCGAATATGGCGGCGGGACGGTCATGCTGTGGGACAGAGGCACCTGGGAACCTATGGGCGACCCAGGGCAGGCATTAGCCAAGGGCAAGCTGGTATTCCAACTCC
>JANPKE010000370.1:0-5205 GCA_031425875.1 Nitrospirota bacterium | reverse complement strand
GACGTCGTTGCCAGCGGAGGGAACGCCCGCTCGAAAGCCTTTTTGGTACAGGCTAGATAGCAACTCGACAACATTATCTCGCGTCATGTATCTTATAGGTAGAGAATCTGCTGTCTGGGGGTTCATCTCATGCAAACTTTCTGGCGCCAACGAGCTGTCCCGGTCGCACTCCTTATCGCAGGCCTTTCCATGTCCCTGCCAGCTGCGGCAACCCCACCCACCAAAGAACGACTTCCTCTGACACTCAGCGGATTCGGCTGCGACAGCAAAGAAACTCAGATAACGACCGTCTTGCAGGATATTCCCGGCGTCACCGGCATCTACTTCAACCGTGTCCCAAACCATGTCCTCGTCGACATTACCACCGGCACCACGAACGCAGCGGATGTCATCAAGCGCGTCAATGCTGCAGCTGCCTCATGGCAATGCAAGGTTGAGTTCATAGAAGGATGTATTTCGGCCTCCATGCCCACAGCATCGGCTGCCCCGCACCACAGTGAGTAGTGGCACCTGTGCCCCTGAGAAATGTTCTACATGATCAGCTCCACAAGACCATAGACCTCCTGCTGTATACCTGTGGAACGGCGCTCGCCTGGGAGGACGGCCATTGTCGACGCATGGAACGACCTTACCCACTCGTCATTGAACATGCACACTTGGAAACTTGGCTGGAAACTGCTTCTCCAGTGCTGTCGTCAGCGTATCGGCAATGGCATAGACATGTTGCTGCATCACCTGCCACGTTTCTGCCTCGTGGCCGTAATCTTCCTCTTGCAACTCCTTGATAAGCTCAACATGATGATCCCCATGGGCTGCGAACAGACCTCGGACAGTGTCCTTCGGGAGATAGCGATTGGCCCTACTGAGGAATGCAGCGATCTCGTCGGTATTCGAGGCATAGTTGGCCAGAGCCGCATCCTGCCGACCCTTACTTCCCGCAACGGTTGCCTCGGAATATGCTTTGATCGCGCCATACTGCTTGACCAGTAAGGTGAAGAGCTGCTCAGTCCACGCTTCGCCGTAGAACGGCGTAAACACTTTTGCAATCTGTTTGGCGTTGGCCGTCGCTGCCTTCTCAGCATAATCCAGCGCTTTGCGATTGTTCGTTGTATTGTCCAAGGCAACATTCCGAATCCAAAAGTTGTGTCCTGACCACAGGTCACGCATGACGGCCTTTAGATCTGCCGCACTGAGAGGATTGACGCCTGTGACCGAGCGCCCTTCGTGTGCGCAACCTACTAGGCCAACGACCGTGAGTACGAGAACTGCCATAACCCGATACATTGAATTCATATATATCCTCCATTTGCGTGCAATGAGCGGGAGGGTTATTCCCTGCCCGCAGCATCCAGAGCGATGCCGGAAATACTTTGGCTGTAGGGTCCTTCCCGAAAGTCTCCTTGCGAAGCGATCAGCCCCGCTTCACTAACCGGGACCCGGCATTTTGAACACATGCAGTTGTTTCGGGTGTACAAAAACCACATCGCCTTGTTGAATCTTCAACTCGCGATAGCGTTCCTTCGTCAGCTCCACCGCGATCGGTCCAGGCGATTCCTTCGATTCTAATTCCAGATGAACTCGTGCGCCCGCAGCGTTGACGAACTGCACGGTCGCCTCGAGCTGTGCCGGCATGGTCCGGCTTGGACTCAGTTCCAGATCATGAGGACGCACAAACGTCACTTCCTGTTCGCTCGGCAGATCGTCGCCGGGAGATAGCGCGATGCCGCCCTCTCCGTCCACTATCCGTCCATGCGACATACGTCCATGGAACACATTCACATCGCCGAGGAATTGATAGACGAACGGAGTCGCCGGATTTTCATACACTTCATCCGGCGTCCCGACTTGCTCGATATTTCCACGATGCATCACGACGACACGATGAGCCGCTTCGAGCGCCTCCTCCTGGTCATGCGTGACCAAGATGCTTGTAATATGTAAGTCGTCATGAAGCCTGCGGAGCCAGCGCCGCAGCTCTTTCCGGACCTTGGCATCCAAAGCTCCAAAGGGCTCATCCAGCAACAGAAGCTTCGGTTCCACGGCCAGCGCCCTGGCCAATGCTACGCGTTGTCGCTGTCCCCCCGACAATTGGCTGGGATAACGGTCGGCCATCGCTTGCAAGTGAACGAGTCCGAGCAAGTCATGGACTTTTTCCTGTATCCGCGCAGATGAAGGCCGCTGGACCCGAGGCAGTACATTCAGCCCAAATGCGACATTGTCCGCGACGGTCATATGGCGGAACAATGCGTAATGCTGGAAGACGAATCCTACTCGGCGTTCGCTGATCCGCTGATCCGTCACCTCCGCCCCCTGCAGAAAGATGCGTCCTTGATCAGGGCGCTCCAGTCCAGCCAAAATTCGCAGCAACGTCGTCTTCCCGCATCCAGAGGGACCGAGGAGGGCCACCAATTCACCTTCCCGCACATGCAGATTGACGTCGTTCAGCACCGTAAAGGCCCCGAATCGTTTGGTGACATGATCGACTTGAATACTCATGTTGAACTCCCGAGTTAGATAAGCCTCCACGCGTCGTTACACGTGAATGTTCTGTCGATTGAGAGAGACAGTTTTCCGTTCGATCAGCGCTTTCGCCGAAAGCGTCACGATCGCCAGCAAGGTTAAGAGCGAGGCAACGCCGAACGCCGATACGGCGTTGTACTCGTTGTAGAGAATTTCCACATGCAGCGGCATCGTATTCGTCAGTCCTCGGATATGGCCCGACACCACCGACACCGCGCCGAATTCTCCCATCGCGCGCGCATTGCACAAAATGACTCCATAGAGGAGGCTCCATTTGATGTTCGGGAGCGTGACACGGGTAAAGGTCTGCCAGCCCGAGGCTCCCAGCGTGATCGCCGCTTCCTCTTCCTCCCGCCCTTGCGATTGCATCAACGGGATGAGTTCACGTGCGACAAACGGGACCGTGACAAAGATCGTGGCAAGGACAATACCGGGTAAGGCAAAAATGATCTTGATGTCATGTTCGGCCAGCCACGGACCTAACCAACCTTGCGCTCCAAAGAGCAGCACGTAAATTAAGCCGGAGATGACCGGCGAGACGGCCAAAGGCATATCAATCAGGGTAATGAGAGCCTGCTTGCCGACAAATTCGAATTTCGCAATGGCCCAGGCCGCAGCTACTCCAAACAAAGCGTTCAGCGGCACAGCGACAACTGCAACCAGGAGGGTCAAACGAATGGCTGCCAGCGCATCGTCATTGAGAAACGAATCCACGTAACCGGATAGTCCATGTTTCAATGCCTCGGTAAAAATGGCAACAAGAGGAACGAACAGGAAGAGCGTTAAGTGCAAGAACGCAGTACCAATCAGTACCCAACGGACGAGTGAACTCTCGGTCGTGAGAGAATCTTTCCACTGCAAGTCCGTATTTGTGGCAATCCTGACAGAGTTCATAGGTTCCTATTGATTCATGTGGCGAGCACTGCTCCACCACTGTAGAAGATTGATCATCAACGCCAGGACGAAAGAGGTCACCAGCATGACCACACCGAGCGAAGTGGCTCCCGCATAATCGTACTGTTCCAATTTCGTCATAATGAGTAAAGGAGTGATCTCCGATTTCATCGGCATATTGCCCGCGATGAAAATGACCGAGCCATATTCCCCGACGGCGCGGGCGAAAGCCATGGCAATTCCCGTGAGGAGCGCCGGCCACAATTCAGGCACGATCACCGCCCGGAAGATTTGCCACCGGTTGGCTCCCAACGTCGTGGCGGCCTCTTCTACTTCGCGATCCAGGTCCTGTAACACCGGCTGCACGGTCCGGACGACGAAAGGCAACCCAATGAAGGTCAACGCAACCAGCACACCCAGCGGGGTGAAGGCCACCTTGATGCCTAATGGTTCGAGATAACGTCCGATCCACCCGTTCGATGCATAGATCGAGGTGAGCGTAATGCCGGCGACTGCAGTAGGTAGAGCAAACGGCAGGTCTACCAGCGCATCAACGAGAGAACGGCCAGGAAAGCGGTACCGAACCAACACCCATGCGATGACCGACCCAAAAATTCCATTGAGGAAGGCTCCAGCCAACGAAGCACCGAACGTCAGTTGGTAAGAGGCAATCGCCCGTCGGTTAGTAACGATGTCCCAAAACTGTTCCCACGACAAGCTACTGGTCTTCACAAAGAGCCCGCTAAGTGGGATCAATACGATGAGACTAAAATAAAAGAGAGTAAACCCCAGAGTCAGGCCGAATCCTGGGAGAACGCTGGGTTGTTTTAAAACGAGGTGCATAAGATTCACATCCTTGTTAGGCTCAGGAGGTCTTCCACGCGTATCGGACCACTCTAGTAGTCATGCGCTTCTCCAGCGAAGATCAGCGTTTCAGCATAGATCATTCTTTCCTGAGCGCTTATCACGACTCGACGATCGCTCAGGTACTTCCCATCCGCATGTCGTTCCTCCCGCACTCTGTACCGCAACGCAGCTTGAGCCAGCAGACGCGTTGAGTCCAGCAGCGGAACGGCCGTCTGATACCCGGCCATGAGCAGCGGTAGCTCCGTGCAGGCAAGGATCACGGCCTCTGCTCCATTAAGCGCCATCTCCGCAATCACCTGTTGGACAAATAGCGCTGAGTGCACGGTACGGATTCCTGCAATCAATTCATGCCGAATGATGTGCTGAATTCGAGCGCGATCATTCTGCTCAGGAACGATGAGGTCGATATTGGATTGGCGCAGTGGCTCCGAATAGACCGACCCTTCCATCACCGTCTGAGTGCCAAGAATTCCCACTCGACGCCACCGGTTGGCCTCGATCTCTCTCACCACGGGCCTCGCAATATGAACCCATGGAACCGGCGACTCTACCAACGGAAAGGCTTTGTGCAACGTATTGTTCGGGCAAATAATCACGTCGGCACCGACTTGGGCTAGTTTAGCCGCCGATTGGGATAGAAGCGCAGCCACTCCTGACCAATCGTTCTGATCGATCGCATCGAGATACCGGTGAAGTGAAAATGAATGGAGCGTCACTTCGGGATGGGCATGTCGACGCCCCATCACGCTCTCCGCCTCCTGACACAATATCCGGTAGCAAAGAGCTGCCCCCTCTGCCGTTCCGGCAACGATGCCGATGTGTGGAATTCTTTCGATTGGATTATCCATCGATCGAACCCCTCCCATAGCGCTGAAGATCAAAACAGGCTGAATCAGGACGAGAGTCGGCGTCCATCTGTCGGCC
>JANPKE010000369.1:0-7792 GCA_031425875.1 Nitrospirota bacterium | reverse complement strand
GCTCCTGAACTGATTGGGAAAGATGGGGCACCGATGGTCTTGGTTTCGGCCGGTGAGTTTGTAATGGGAAGCGACAAAGGAGATGAAGACGAAGCCCCTACGCACCGCGTCTACCTCAATGCCTTCTATATCGACAAATTTGAGGTGACGAACGGACGATTCGCCAAGTACGTCGAAGCTATTCAGAGCGAACCTCCATGGGGATTCACGGACAAGGAGACGCCTGTGATCCATGCCGAGCGTCCTGTCCGCTGGGTGAACTGGATGGATGCGATGGGCTATTGTCTCTGGTTGGGGAAACGGCTCCCCGCAGAGGCTGAATGGGAAAAGGCAGCACGTGGGACTGATGAACGGACTTATCCATGGGGAAACGATCCTCCGACTCCAGTCCACGCGGTCTATGGGTTGAAGGAAGGCGGTGCGGAGACGGTGTCGGTCATCGGCAATCACCACATGGGGCAAAGCCCCTACGGTGTGCAGGATCTAGCCGGCAATCTCTACGAATGGGTGATGGACTGGTATGCCGAGGATTTTTATTCCAGCTTTATCAACAGCCCCGCGATCAATCCACGTGGACCCAGCGAAGGGACGGCCAAAGTCCAGCGCGGTGGATCCTACATCAATACGCCCTATCGGCTACGGTCTTCGTTTCGCACGAAGGGTGATCCGACCGAGCAGGATCCTAACGTCGGCTTCCGCTGTGCCCAGGATGCTCCAAGACAACCATAGGATCCACACCCGGTCCATCCGATTCTAGGAACATATGTGGGCATCTGCAGTGTGCCCTCCAATCACCAACGATGGGGCGTCTTCTGCGCTGAGCCAGGGAGGAACTCATGAAACGGTATCGTGTGAAGTCCGGCGCCAAGCTCTCGTTGAAACAGTACGATCCGGACGACACCGGGGAGTACAAAAAGAGCGACCAAGGGAAAGACAAGGCAAAAGCGGAAACGGCCAAACTCATCGCTGGGCTCGATGGACTTCAAGAGCGTCTGTATGCCAACGCAACTCGATCGCTTCTTATCGTCCTGCAGGGGATGGATACGAGCGGAAAGGATGGGACCATCAAGAGCGTGATGTCCGGCATCAACCCGCAAGGGTGCAAAGTGGCGGCCTTCAAGGCTCCTTCCAATGACGAATTGGCTCGTGATTTCCTGTGGCGTATTCACCGCGAAGTTCCGCCCAAAGGCTACATTGGGATCTTCAACCGATCGCATTATGAGGACGTCCTGATTACACGGGTGCACGGATGGGTGTCCGAGAAAATCGCCAAGTGCCGCTTGGATCAGATCAAAGAATTCGAGGAGCTGCTGACTGAGAACGGCACGACTGTGCTCAAGTTCTTTCTCCATATCTCGAAGGAAGAGCAGAAAGAACGGTTGGAGGCCCGCATTGCCGATCCGGAGAAGCGCTGGAAATGGAGTTCCGGCGACCTTGAGGAGCGCAAGTTGTGGGATGAGTATCAGAAAGCCTTCGAAGACGTTCTCTCGGCCACGAGTACCGAGCGAACGCCGTGGTATGTCGTGCCGGCCGATCGGAAGTGGTACCGCAATCTGATCGTGGCTGAGCGTGTCGTTGGTGCGTTGGAAGAGATGAACCTCAAGACGCCCCCGGCGCCGGAAGGTGTAGATTTCACCAAGCTCAGGATCGTGTAGCGGGGCGTCAGCGCGATATTGATCGGTCGGCGCGGCCATGCACGCGTCGTCACGGGTGAGGCAGGAAAGAAGGAGGAGTGCGGCAGGAGCACCGCGTTCCTCCTTCTTCTTTATGCGGGAGTCTCCTCTATGAAGTGGACCGTCGTGACGTGGTGTTGCCGCCTGTTGATCGGGGGCGTGCTCCTGGCCTCAGCCTTAGGAAAATCACTGGACCTGCCTGGATTCGTCGAGATCGTGGGCACCTACCGGCTGTTCCCGGACTGGACGCTGTGGCCAGTGGCGCTTGTCATCACTGCGCTGGAGTGGGTCCTTGCGGCGTGGATCCTGTTCGGGTGGCGGCTCCAGACCGGCGCACGCCTAGCGCTGATTCTGAACGCGGTCTATGCGGCAGGGCTTGTGGTCACGCTTGTCCGCGGTCTCGACCTTGCGAACTGTGGCTGCTACGGCGTGTTCTTTCCTCTGCCGTTGCGATGGTATTCTCCACTTGAAGATCTTGTGTTGGTCGGCATCTGCTTTGTGTTATGCATCGGTGCCAAGAAGAGCCAGATGACGCTTGACAAGGATTTCTAATGGGCGTAGTGAAGAAACTGCGGCCCATTTAATGGAAGTTCGAGAGATCGGGTAGACCGCGCGGCTGCCATCCAGGTCTCTCGGTGACTTCATCGCGAGAGGAGGGTGGAAATGGACGACACGACGCCACCTGGCCCATCAGGCCCACCGATTCACGGGTGGGTTTCTCGTCGGTCTTGCTAGCCGATTCTTCGCTGGCTGTGCCAGAATGGCACGCATGGCCCTCATGCATGATGGCCAGAGCCATATGAGCGAGAGCCTTCGGCAGCAGGAGGAAAACAGACATCCGGAACTGACGAGGTCTTCCCCGACTGGAAACCTTGGACGGGTTGTCTCGTGTGGGTCTTCTGGGCCGCAACAACTGAGAACATCATATTCCGGCGTCCTAAGCGCCAAACACGGGCGACCTCCCACCGCAGTGCAAGGTCGCCCGTGCTATTTTATGAGCCTTCTTCAACGTCGATGGTTGCGTGGTTTTTTAGATAAGGTCCGGAAAGTCGGAGATAATCCCATCCACGCCAAGCATCTTCATCTTGCTGATTTGGGCAGATTGATTGGCGGTGTAGGCAAACACGATCAGGCCTTGGTTGTGTAGAGCATTCACGAGTGGTTCGCTCACGGTATCGAGGCGTAAACCTACGTGAGTGGCATGAAGCTTGGCGGCTGCGGCCCATGGACTAGCAGGCAGCCGCGTAAAGAGGATCATGGTCTGTGCGTTTGGATTCGCCCGTCGGACATGTTGAAGCTCTTCCTGTAGGAATGAGGCATAGATCACAGGTTGAGTGAAGCCGCTGCCACGGACGATCGCACAGACATCGTAGGCTGATCCCCCGGTCTTCAGCTCCAGAATCAGACCGATTCGACCGCTCGCGGCTTTGAGCACGTCGTCTAACGTCGGAGGGCTCTCGCCGCCACCGGCATCCAGCGTTCGAATATCTGGAAGTGTCAGGTCCGCCACGCGCCCACGACCGTTCGTTGTGCGGTCGACCCGCTCGTCATGCAGCAGGACCAGCTCATCGTCCGACGTTCGTTGAATATCCACTTCAGTCAAGGCGCATCGGAGTACGATTGCCTGCTCAATGGAGGCCAACGTATTTTCCGGCGCGTGTCCGCAGGCACCTCGATGTCCGATGCGAAGGATCGTGCTCGTAGGGTTTTCTTTTGTCATGGCTCTGTCCTACCATATAGCAGTGGCTGAAAAGAAAGTGAAAAGAAACCCATTGCCCGAGGAGGCGAGACGGCGTCTGAAACCGGCCGGAGCCTCGACTGGCCTGGCCGCCGGTGAATTGCAAGCTGCGGCACCGCCTGGTGCCGTGGCCGAGTTGCATCAGCTGAACGAGGCGGATCAAGGGCAAGTTCTCTCAGTCTATCGTGACCCATATGGGGAACGGTGGCTGGTCCAGGTCACCTTGCCAATCGACCTGGTTGAGCCGACACCCTAGCAACGAAATCTCTCCGACACGCACGCCCAAAAGTTGGAAGGGGTCATCGGAAAGATCGGTCGCTTTCTCGACCCCATCATCGCAGTGCGCATCGCAAAACCCGACCATGAAGCAAAGTATTGGACACCGAACGGCAACCACCGCCTATCCGCCATGCGGACCCTGGGGGCGAAAAGCATTATCGCGATCGTGGTTCCAGAAGCTGCCGCCGCCTATCAGATCCTCGCGCTCAATACGGAGAAGGCGCATAACTTGCGTGAGAAGGCGCTGGAAGTCATCCGGATGTATCGGGAGCTCGCACAACTGGATAGGGCAGCGGAAGATACCTATGCGCTGGAGTTCGAAGAGCCGGCGTTCATCACGCTCGGTCTCTGTTATGAGGATCGCCCACGGTTTAGCGGTGGCGCCTATCATCCAGTATTGAAGCGGGTGGAGGAGTTCATGAAGAAGCCGCTCCAGGCAGCATTGGCTGTTCGGCAGCAGCGAGCGAACTCTCTCTTGGAGCTCGACGATCAGATTGTCAAACAGGTCGAAGCCCTCAAGGCGAAGGGGGCTGACCAGTCCCTATCTGAAGAACTTCATCGTCGCCCGCGTGAATCCCATTCGCTTCCGTCCCAAAGATGCCCCGCCCTTATCGTTCGATGACGCGCTCGATCGCATGACGCAGGCCGCGGCCAAATTTAATCCGGATAAGGTCAAGCTGGACGATTTGGCGAAGTCCGGAGGAGTCCTAGACGAGGCCGAGTAGTCAGGTCCTATCCAGTGATCCCATAGTGTTCTTGTCCCATTCATAGCTAGATTCACTTAGGCCGCTGGGCTATACTGCCGCCGCATTCAGGGCATTGCACCAGTTAGGTGGTATGGTATGGGGCTTCTTGTGGCATTCATGTTTCACGCAAGATGGCTGATCTTCGGAGTGCTGATTGCCCCACTCCCTCTGTGGGCCGATGCCAACCTGGAATACCAAAACCGTGGCGACCGCCATGAAGGAGTGAAACCGAAACCGGTCTCCGGCTACGATATTGAAGTCATCTCCGTTCTGGCGGACTATCAGGAGTCCTCTAATCAACTGCCCGATCAACTCCGGGTCGGGTTCTACCTCCAGAGCCAGATTCCTGTGCATCTCACCGTTCGCGAACAGGATTACCGGCTCTACTATTGGCTCGATAAGGTGACACCGGCGAAGGGGTGGCAAGCCAAGTCGGTGAACGAATACACCTGGCCAACAGCCGCAGTGCTGCGACAGTTGGATCCGAAACTCAATCCCTATGAGTTTGGGGTGTTGATTCGCCTGGGACGAGACACACCGGCTGAGAACGAGGAGATTGCGCCGGCGATCCTCTATCACAGGCAGCCTCCGGAGAAGGTAGGCGGCTATCTCTTCACCATGAAGACGAACGGGGATGCACGGCTCTCCTGCAAGGTGCTGCGAGGGAAGGAATCAGCCGAGCTCATGACGCAAGCGTTCCGCCGACTTCCTGGCGGCCGACCGTTCACTGTGCGATGGGAGGCCGCCGGCGCGCAAGAAGGACAATATACCCTGGTCTGCAGCGGCTACTTTCTCGATACCAATCAACCACTGCGACAGACCGTGCTGTTCTTTCACAAGCCAACTGTGCGGTAGCAGAAGATCCGGGCATGGCAGGCTGTTGAAAAACTATTATGGTATTTCCTGTAAAGGTGTTGTCGAACGATCACAGATGCCATCCCAATATCCCACAGGATGTTCAAAAAGGCATTCCAGCAAGGCCGCAGTGAGTGAAGAGGCGAATCGTACTTGCTGCCGTACGTTGAGCCTCTGAGCGATGCGAGAACGAAGCTGGATGGCTTTTTCAACACCCTGTTAAGTACCGGCCATGAGCGACATTTTTATCAGCTATTCCAGCAACGATCGCCCTTGGGTCGAGCAGTTCGCCAAGACGTTAGAAACACGCGGCTGGTCCGTCTGGTGGGACCGTAACATTCCCACTGGCGGATCGTTCAACACGGTGATCCGGCAGGAGCTGTCCGCGGCCACCTGCGCGATTGTCGTCTGGTCCGAACAGTCCGTCGAGTCCGAATGGGTCCAGGCGGAAGCCTCAGAAGCCAAGAAACAAGAAAAATATCTCCCCATCAAGATCAACCAGTGCGAGATCCCGCTCGGTTTCACCCAGCGAACCTATCAAACGCTGGTGGATTGGGACGCAGGTGTCGAGCATGCCGGATTTTCTCGGCTGCTCAAAGATATCGAACGACTCGTGAAGAGTCCGCCCAAGCGAAATGAGTTCGGCTCGAAGCCTTGGTGGAAACGAGAGCATCCCCTGTGGCTTATAACTTCCCCGGCTATCCTGGCGGCGGTGGTCGTGGTTGGACTCATGCTGTGGTCGATCCCGGCACGGGTTCAGGTAGAGCTGACCACGGAGCGGGTGGAATTTGAGATTGCGACGAATGAACAAGGCAAGACGATGTTGGGTGGGTTTGATATGCAGTCCGTCGCCATTGAGAAGTTCTCCACCCTCGTCTTTGAGCCAGCGACGTTCGAGGTCGCCGATCCGGCACAGTATCGGGTTGAGACGGATGACTTTCCCCCTTCCGCCTGGAAGTCGCTGAATGTCGACCGCACTAAGGTCACACTAGGCGCGAAGGACCAAACTCGGCATCCCAGAGTGACAGTGGAGGGGCTCACCACCGCTGAACAAGATGCTATTCATCTCGATCCCATAGCGTTGTCGCCAGGCACGCACGTCACGTTGACAACGCGAGCCATCCACGGCGGAAAGAAGGAAGGGGTGACATTCCAGGTCGCAGGACAGGACATGGTCACGCTGGCGCTTCATACACCGTTCAAGTTGATCGCAGACCAGGTAGACTTGCGCGATATCGCATGGCCCTTCCGGCAACAAGACGAGGCGACCTATCGCATCACCTTACCGGAGCAAGGAGCCTGGATTGCCGTCGCGGCCCTTCCGAGCGGGCTGATTCTCTCACCGACCTTTGTCGCAGGCCAGCCAACGACGTCCTTCTTCAGTGGCATTTCCGTGGCCACGATGGACTTGACTAGGCAAGATGCATCCGGCGAACGGGTCAGTGCCCTCACTGGGCAGGGAACCATCAGCTTCGCGGATTACCCACACCTCGGGAGCGTGCCGCTCAAGGAAGGGGAGGCCATCGGCCTAGAACAGTTGGACAAATTCACCATTGAGCGCATCACATTGCAGCCGGAAGGTGGCGGCATGAATGTGATCGGCTATGGCCTGGTGAAACAGGTCCGTACCAAGCGGGGCGAGATTCCAATTCAGCACAGTCTCACTGCCTTGGACGCCTTGTGGCATAATGCGCGACTTGCGGTGTTTGTGGCGATTGTTTCTGCGGTGTTCATGAGCAGTCTTGGGGCCTATCGGCTATGGAAGGACTTCAAGCGATGATGGGCCGTGCAGTATTAGCAGCATGTGTCATGATAATCGGGCTCACTCAGGTAGAGTGGCTTGGTGCGGAGGATATTGCGCGGTTACAGGCCGGCGTGGTCAAGATCACCGCCAAGCCGCCGAGTGGAACGGCGAATGTCGGGACCGGGTTCATCGTTCGCGTGGACAAGGAAGCGGCCTACATCGTGACCGCAGCCCATGTTGTGGCTAGCGGAGACCAACAACCTAAAGTGGAATTCTTCACTAAGCGAAACCTGCCGGTTACGGCTGAGGTGGTGGGGTTGGAGGGGGGCGATGAGGTGAGAGGCTTGGCCTTGTTGATCGTGAGAGGAGCGGAGAATATTCCGAAGGGGATCGCCGCGCTTGCTCTTACCACCTCAGGTCGACTGTTAGGGGGCGAAGACATTCTCGTGATCGGATTCCCAAGAAACGCCGGGCCCTGGGCCGTGATCAAGGGCAATATCTCCTCACGGCAAGGACGAGACATCTACTTTTCTCCCTCCATCGAAGCAGGCCACTCCGGCGGGCCGATCTTCCAGGGCGGGAAAGTTGTTGCCGTCGTCGGAGGTGCTGACAGCCAGTCAGTTGGTCGAGGCGTGACCGTTCGAAGCGCTCAGGATTATCTTGAGGGCTTTGGGATTACGGTGCAGGAAAGTGTGAGCATAACGGCTCCACCCGTTGCCTTCGGTGAATCACTTCAGGTCACGCGCATTCCGCAGGG
>JANPKE010000368.1:0-2381 GCA_031425875.1 Nitrospirota bacterium | reverse complement strand
CGGTGCCGGATGCGGCGACGACACCGATGGCTCCGCGACGCACCACATTCGCGAACGCAAGCGGGATGCCGTTGATAATGGCGGTTCCGCAGTCCGGGCCCATGACAATGAGATCACGCTCCTGGGCGAACCGTTTGAGCGCGATCTCGTCCTTGAGCTCGACGTTGTCACTAAAGAGCATGACATTGAGGCCGAGACCCAACGCCTTGAAGGCCTCCGCCGCGGCGTACTCGCCCGGCGTGGAGATCAAAACGAGGTTTGCGCCGACGAGGTTTCCGAGCCCCATCTCGATGCTGCGGGGAGACATGCCGCGTGATCGTTCATTGCCGGTCGACGAAGGGGAAGGTTGCTTCAGCGCGGATTCTGCCGCAGCAAGCGCCGATTCAAGGGCCTCGGCATTTCCTTGAAGAGCGATCAACAAGTCGTTGGCGCCGGCTTCAATGGGTTCCGCCAACAGGCCCGCTTCCACGAGAAGTGTCACATTGTTGGGAGAGGCCATGATGGCCGACGCTTGTTCCACGCCGGGCAGCTTGGCAATCGAGGAGGAAAGCTGCATCAGGGAAACGGAATCACGGTAGAAATTCCGGATTATTTTTGTCGCCCTGGCCATGTAGATGGTCCCCCATTGACGCCTCGCCTTGGCAGGCTCACGGCGTCAACGTCAGGCGGGTGGGTTGACCTCCCGCCGATGGCTTATATGGCGAACGTCAAATCCAGCAGCGTGATGCCTCGTCTAAGAATAAGGAACGAACGGCCGAAGAGTACTGCCGACTTAATATGTGATATTTAGGCAGCTAACTTGAACACAAGATTGTATACCAAGTCAATGGCAAACCAGAGTTCGAGTCATAGGCCGAATCAGCTCGAGGAACGACCATCGTCTCATCACCTCTTACATCTTTCGATTCTGGTTTCATGGTTGGGCCGTTGAATCGCAGAGAAGAGACAAACGAAGAGGGTCACTGAAAATCAGATGAGCAGGCAAGCCCTGCCACGCGAGACAGCCTAACAGCAGGCCTAACACCCCATCGGAGCCAGAAGTATGGCCGACTTGCAACGCGGCTTGCGTGGTTGCCCTGACGCTGCTCATATTGTTTGCCTGGTTCAGCTGCAGCGCCAACTTCGCGAGCGTTTCAGAGACGTGGCCCTTAGCTGCAGATCGGAGATAGGCGCAGCTAATCTCGTTGGTGTTCCGTGACACTTCCGACAGTTCAAAGCCTAAGGTCGTCAGGAATCGCATCCGAGATGGGTTGGCCCCTGCCGTGCACCATAATCCGGCAAAGTAACCCACGAGAAAGTCATCGCCTGAGGGAGTCAAGCCAGGTCCCAGCCCAATCAGTAGTCTGATGGAGGTTCTGACATCTCCAAACTGAAAGGCTCTCGTAGCTTGCAGCAGAGCAGGAACAATGTGAGCCGACTGTTGCAGAAGGACTTCCGAGGCGGCGAGCGGTCCCTCCGATGGAGGAAAGCCTTCCATGATTCCCGATAGGGCACTCCTACGGTGATAGGTACTCAATTCTGACCAAGCAATTGCCCAGGCCTGAGCTTGGGCGGGCCGACGGCAGTCAATCTGTATTGTTTGGAGATCGACATACCAGAGGCGCGCATTGCGCAGATCGACGGACAAATCAGCTCCCTCGATGCGGAGTATTCCTCCTCGGCAGGCAACCGGTTCTCCGGCTCGAAGGAGTTCCAGGAAGACGGACTCAGATGAGGTATTCAAGCGAATACCGTGCGGAAGATTGTCTTTCTCAGATGGAATAAGGGTCAACAGCCTGTTCGGGTCAATTCTTATATTACAGGCCTGGCGAAACACACTGTGTACCGTTCCGCTGAAACAATTGGCCGGCACTTCAGCGCCGATCGAAAGGGCCTGGAAGCGCACGCTGGACACTCCATGGTTCGGTGAGGCGGCACGATGCGGGTCAAGATCTCATTGAATACGCTCTGGCCAGCGCATCCTTGATCGCCGTATGGACATTGTTTCGTCCCTCTTCGATGTTTCTCTGCATGGCGGCACGCGCGCTCGACGCATCCTTGGCTGCGATGCGCCTCAGGATTTCCAGATGTTGGCGGCACGTGCTTTCGGCTCGATCCGTCTTGTCGAAATCGATCATACGAAAAAGCATCAAGCGTTCGTTGATGCTACGAAGGTGCCGCAAGAGCATTTTGTTCCCTGCAGCATGGGCGAGCGTCTCGTGAAACAGAGTGTCTAGTTTGGCGAGCTCCTCGGCTTTCTTGGAAGATCCGTTCAGCAGGCCGGTCCATGTCCGCTTCAGCTTGAGTAGGTCGTCCTTATCATGCTTGTTGAGCGGACCCCTCCTCGCCAAGCATTCGACGGCATACAGTTCTAAAGCTAAGCGAACCTCATAGAGCTCCTT
>JANPKE010000367.1:0-1520 GCA_031425875.1 Nitrospirota bacterium | reverse complement strand
GGGACGGCGTCGAGACAATCGAACATATCTGGAAGGTCGATCCCGAAATCCAGGTGGTGATTTGTACCGCGTTCTCCGACCATCCCTGGCACCGGATCACCGCAAGGCTCGGACAAACCGACCGACTACTCATCCTGCGGAAGCCGTTCGATGCGATCGAAGTGGAGCAGCTGGCCTCTTCCCTGACACACAAATGGAACCTCGCCCAGGAGATTTGCTCCAAACTCAAGGAACTCATGATCACGCGTGATGCAGCGCTGGAGTCGGCGCGGCTCAAGTCTGAATTCTTGGCCACCGTCAGCCACGAAATTCGCACGCCGATGAACGGCGTGATCGGCATGACCGGGCTGCTCCTGGACACCGCGCTCGATGCGGAACAGCGGGACTATGTGGAAAGCATTCGCAGCTCCGGTGACGCCCTCCTCGCCATCATCAACGACATTCTCGATCTTTCGAACATCGAGAGGGGGATGCTCCGTCTGGAGAGTCTTACCTTCGACCTTCGCGTCGCGCTCGATGAGGTGATGGAATTGTTGACTGACCGTGCCGAGTCCAAAGGCCTGCAGTTCGCCTGTGTCGTCCGGAGCGATGTGCCGAACGCAGTGCGCGGGGATCCCGGCCGCTTGCGCCAGATTCTGACGAACTTGATCGGCAACGCGATCAAATTCACCGAACAGGGCGAAGTGGCGGTGCGGGTCTCGCTCGCGAAAGAGTACGAAGCAAACGTACTCGTGCGATTCGAGGTCGCGGATACGGGGATCGGTATTGCCTCCGAGGGTCAGGCGAGGCTGTTCCAGTCCTTTTGCCAAGTCGACGGGTCTCACGCGCGCCGCCATGGGGGGACGGGGCTGGGTCTGGCCATCGCGAAACAGTTGGCTGAACATATGGGCGGGACCATTGGTGTGGACAGCGAGGTGGGTAAGGGGAGCACGTTTTGGTTCACCGTTCTATTGGAGAAGGAGCAACCCGCCCTGCCCGCTACCGCAACCTAAAGTGGCTCTCCACAGCCTGCGCCAGCTTGTCATCGATCTCGAGGCCGGCCTCTCCTCAAGAACCAAAGCCCAGCTCTACATTCTTAATTCTTGCTCCAGGTCATATGCAGAAGATTCTCCAAGTCGCATGAGAGACCACCCCCAACAGGAAAGACACACGCCACTTTCTTCACGGGTCGAAGACGCGAGATCCCATGGCTCAGCTCCGCGGACCCATGCGGAATGGCTACAGAGCGGGATGTGCCAAAAGTGAAAAAATGATGACAAAGCATGAAAGTTGAGTACCTTCGTAACAAGATACGTAAAACCCGACGGATGAGTCCCTATCGGCAGTAGCGCTGTGTCTGATGGTATGGGATGGAACGGCCAGATCGAACAAAAAATGAGTGTGTGGTGAACAGGCAAGATCCTCCGACGGGCCGAATCCGCGATCGAACAGGGCTTCTGCTGGTCCTGCTGACTCTCATGGCTGTCATCGGTGGGAACGGGTGTGCCGTCAAGCCGATCCCTTTGACCGAGGATGAAGTC
>JANPKE010000366.1:0-2221 GCA_031425875.1 Nitrospirota bacterium | reverse complement strand
GGTCGCTCAGGAGGCCTCCGTCGGGCGACTCGTACTATCCCATTTCTATCCCATTGCGGATCGGTATGATGTAAAAGCGCAAGCGGGGGAACAGTATGGAGGGAAGATCTGGAAGGGAAAGGATGGGATGATGATACGGCTTTAGCAGGCGATCTACAACGCAATTGATAGAGCCGTCTCAACTTCATAGCCGTTCTTGTGGTGCCTTTGGATCCCTGAGGCAAAGGGGAGTTGAACAAAGCCAGCACTGAAGGAGCATTTCATGCCGGATGCCGAATGGACCGATGTTGGAAGCGTTGAAGAACTGAAACAGAAGCCGCTGCAGGCAATCTCTTTCAATAAGACAACCATTGCCCTGACGTACAAGGATGGTGCATTTGCCGCGATCTCGGGAGTCTGCAATCACGTAGGTGGTCCGTTGGGGGAAGGTCAGCTTGCCGGCGACTATGTCGTTTGCCCCTGGCATTACTGGAAGTTCCATCACAAAACTGGTCAGGGCGAAGCAGGGTACGAACAAGATCAGGTACCTGCCTACACAATCAAGATTGAGAATGGCCGTTTGTATATCGATTTGTCATCCGCGACAAAGCGCAAGAAGCAGACTCACAAACCGCATCCTTTGGCGAGATCAGTCGTCCGCCAGGCTGGACCGATCCGGGTCGTGGGGATCTCGACCACGGCGATGACGCTTGACCATCCTCGCTTCAGCGGATCGGATGCATTGCTTGAAGCGGCGTTAGAACATGCGCGGCACAAGCTACAACTTGAGACCCAGTACATCAAGTTGCGGGATCTGAACTTTCGCCCATGCGAGGGCTACTATTCCAAATCGGCGAAGGCCTGTACCTGGCCCTGTTCGATCACGCAACTAGACCCGACCGATCAGCTCGACCGCGTGTATGAAGCGATCGTCCATTGGGCCGATGTGATTCTGATTGCCACACCGATTCGTTGGGGCAACGCCAGCAGTTTGTACTACAAGATGGTTGAGCGAATGAACTGTATTCAGAATCAGGAGACTATTGCGAACAAACATTTGCTCAAAAATAAAGTGGCGGCATTCATCATCATGGGCGGCCAAGACAATGTCCAAGGCGTAGCCGGACAGCTCATGACATTTTTTGCCGAAGTCGGCTGCCAGTTTCCACAGTTCCCGTTCATCGCCCATTCGAGAGGTTGGAGCGCCGAGGACATGGAACGAAATGTTGTCGAAGTTCAGAACAGTCGAGAGCTGCGTGTGGGAGCGGAGGAGCTTGTGGCCCGTGCTGTGGATATGGCCG
Organism: Nitrospirota bacterium; assembly: GCA_031425875.1. Taxonomy (GTDB): domain Bacteria; phylum Nitrospirota; class Nitrospiria; order Nitrospirales; family Nitrospiraceae; genus Nitrospira_D. The sequence continues at coordinate 941 of JANPKE010000366.1, read as the reverse complement.
AGTTGATGGTCGCCGGTCAACTACCTGAGCACCCGCTTGCCCGGGGTGGGCGAAAGGCGCATCAGCTTGACAGTGAGCCGACTGGGTAACGAGGAGGCATTATTATGCCGGAGCCAAGGGCAAGGGGACGGGACGTCTCTCTGGACAATCTGTTTCGCGCGCTGCTTCGTCTGCACAAAGCCTTGCTCGACGATGAGCGAGTGGCCTATGAGCGTGTGCATGGACGGATTCCCTCCAATGGTGCGTTTTTGCAGCTGGTGTTGAACGATGCCTGGTTCGCCTGGTTGCGTCCGCTGTCCCAATCAATCGCCAAGCTTGATGAACTGAGCGAATCGGATGATGCTGCATCCCGTGAAACAATCCCCGCTCTGCTGGCGTCTGTGCAGACGCTTCTGATACCAACGGAAGAGGGTGAGGGATTCAGCCGGCAGTATCACGATGCGCTGCAACGAAACCCTGATGTCGTGTTGGCGCACGCAGCCGTCAGATCTTTGCTGATGCAGTCTGTCCCTAGGAAGAGGGGAGTCAGATGAAAGCCCATTCCTTGGCCATGTCGTCTTCTATGTGAAGGAACTGGAACGGATCCCTGTCCGGTCGCCGTATCACTGTTGTGAAGTCGTAGCTAGCGTAGGCTCTGTCTGTTCGAGCCCATGACTGGACTCAGGCAAGGGCTGTACGCAGGCTGAAACAGCGTAGGGCGAAGGTCTGCTGGTATCACCATCTCTTCCGCATCCTGCCGTTTTTACTTCCTGAACAAGGGGTTTCTCTAGGGCGCCCTCCTTTCGTTTGCATTTATGCTAGTGAGCTTACGCGTACATGATTAAGGTCGTGACTGAGTATTCATCAATTTATCGATACGCATGCCGCCTCCGCAGGTTCATTCATCGTTATGCCATCCGTAGCAAGATAGGGTTGAAACAAGGAAGGAGAAACCATGGAGA
>JANPKE010000365.1:0-7084 GCA_031425875.1 Nitrospirota bacterium | reverse complement strand
GGTTTTCGCTCTTTCCAGCAGGACATCGGCCCCCTCCGGATACAACGGATCAGAAATACAACAATTGTCGACCGGACAGACTGCCGCACATTGCGGTTCGTCAAAATGGCCGACACACTCGGTACATCGATCATGAGCGATCACATAAATATTATCCCCCACTCCCTGACCGTCACCTACATGAAGCCCCTTCTCTTCTGCGCCGCTGCGAGTTTCGAAGATGGCCTCGTTCGGACATTCCGGTAAGCAGGCGCCACAGTTGATGCATTCGTCGGTAATCAGCAGTGCCATGATTCTGGCCTCCTTAATTCTGTAAAATGTAACACGGCGCTGAACGTCTTCTTTATCGTAGTTCCTACGCGCACCCTTTGATGAACCACTATACGCAATAAATAGGGCAGTCACGCTCTTGGATGCGCGTGTTCCATAGCTCAACGGAATTTGTATGTTGCACTTTCATAGGCGCTTCTGTCAATGCGGCGGTTTGAAAGGAGAGGCTTCTTGGGCAGAAATAAAAATGGGCAGACCCTGTTTCTTCGGATCAGTCCGGTCATGCGGATACTACTGAATCAGTGTGATTCAAGGATGTGAATCTGTGTTGCCTGGACTCTGACGTTACGCGGAGCTTCACTTTTCAGTACATGTACCATCCCCGGTCACTCACACCCGATCCCCATTCTTCGACAGCACCTCCCCCGCACCCGGGTTACAGCTTCCCAAGACCACTATCGGGAATGAGCTTGTTTCATCCTTCAGAACGAAGGTGGCTCGTCCGTAGAGTGCCCGACACTTTCTCGTGCCAATGGCTGGGGGCAGCATCTGAAGTTGACGCGTAACACGCTTCTAGCGTCACCAGCGTCCGGATCATGAGGAGACGTCCGATGCGCGCTACGTTGCCCCAAGCGAGATTGACCGCCTGTCTTGCTATCCGCACTTCCAGGTGATTCGTAAGTTTGTGAGCCAACGCCAACGGCAGGTCCATTTTGATCCATCCACTTGGCAACCCAGCGGCGCGTAACCTGCGTTCTTTCTGTCACGGTGAAGATTCACACGCGATGCCTCGTCACTGGACATGAATCGGGTACCTGAGTACAGAATGAAGCTGGGGCTAGTTCTATGTAGCTCGACGCGATACACTCCCGGCCATATCTTGACCGCGACGCATCGCAATCCTTGGAGTGCGCTACCGGTCATTTCACTATGGGATCTCATGCCTGATTCGACTTCTTTCTCGACTACGAGCATCACAGAAGTCACAGCGGTGTACGTCCACGTTCAACAAAGGAGCACCTCTCATGGCAGACGTCAAAGAGCAGATCACGAGCGCGTTGGAGCATTTCAAGCAACAGCGCGATGAGCTTCAAGTCCAGCTTCACCTGGCGAAAGCGGAAGCGAAGGACGAATGGGCTCGTCTGGAGAAGCAGTGGGAGGAAACAAAGCCTAAGCTCGAAGCAGCACGGGAGGAAGCCGGTAAGACGGCGGAATCTGTTGGCGCGGCGTTGAGCCTGGCGATCGACGAATTGAAGAAAGGCTACGAGCGGTTCCGGAGTCGGCTATAAGGAAGGCATTATAAGCGCAGCGACGAGCCACGAATGGGGTTTCAGTGCGGAGTCGAGGGAGGCGGATCCTTCCGTCTTCATCCTCATCAGTTTCGTGCTCTCAACAAGGGGTTACCGCTTGATGAGCGCATCCTTGGAGCTCCTACCGCTGTGCGTTTTTCCGTCGCCCACAGTGCTCGCTGATTCTGACCCCTGGGTCATCACGATTTCCATGCGCCGGTTCTTACTCCGGCCTTTGTCCGTCTCATTCGTCGCGATTGGCTTGCTATCCGCATACCCCGCGGCTTTGATTCGGTCGGCTTCAAGCCCTCCGTTGATGAGGACCTGACTGATATGTTCGGCCCTGGTCCGGGAGAGTTCGAGATTGTCCCGAAAGCCCTTTCGAGGATCGTTCCGGAGTGGCGTGTTGTCGGTATGTCCAGCAACCTCGATGTTCTGGTAACGGAATCCGTGCAAGACGACTCCGACTCGTTCGAGCAATGAGGCCCCTCCGAGGGTGACCGTCGCGTCACCGGTGGAGAATAACTCACTGCTGGCCAAGGCGAGGGTCAATCGATTTCCTCGCTGCCTCAAGGTCACACTGCCTTTCTTGAGTTCAGGCTGTAAGAGATTCGCCAGGCTTTCGCTGATTTTGCCGAGATCACCATTTGATGAGAAGCCTTCGCCATCATCTGTACCTTCAGGGTCGGATCCGGTCGGGGTGCTTAAGGATAAATTGTGATCGATAGGTAGCAGAGAAAAAGAGGGAGGGCTCTCTTCTTGCGCGGCAGTAGGCGCGGCTGGTTTGGATGAATTGAGCTCAAACTCCACCAGCAATTGCTTGGCGCGCACGAGTTCTGCGTCCTTCGCCAGGAGTTGAGGGTTGATATCGGCCAGCTTTTGCGTGACTTGTTTGAGCTCCTCCTTGATCTGCGTCAGTTCTTGTTCTTTCTTCGTTGTCTGCTGTTCAACATCACTGGCACGACGCTTGGTCTGGGCCAGTTCCTGTTCTCTCCCGGCCAACTGTTGTTCGACTTCACCGGCGCGACGCCTTAGCTGGGCTAGTTCCTGTTCTTTTCCCGCCATCTGCTGTTCAACGTCACCGGTGCGGCGCTTCGCTTGGGCCAGTTCCTGTTCTTTTCCCGTCAACTGTTGTTCAACTTCAGTGACACGGCGCTTGGCCTGAGCCAATTCTTGCTCTTTCCCTGCCATCTGCTGGTCTGTTTCGGCTGTGCGGCGCTTCGCTTGGGCCAGTTCCTGTTCTTTCCCTGCTATCTGCAATTCGACTTCAGTAACGCGGCGCCTAGGCTGTGTCGGGTCTTGTTCTTTCCCCGTCGCGGCCAACTGTTGTTCGAGTTCGACGACACGGCGCTTGGCCTGCACCAGTTCTTGCTCTTTCCTGGCCAGTTGTTGTTCGACTTCCGTGACGCGGCGTTTGGCTTGGGCTAGCTCCTGCCCTTTCCCCGACGTGGCCATCTGTTGTTCGAGTTCGGGGATCCGGCGTTTGGCCTGGTTGAGCTCCTCGGTGCGTGCCACAAGATCTTCTCGAAGCTGCTTGGAATTCGTATGAGCGTTCGTGATTTGGGTTGCGATCTCAGTTTCCTTGGCATGGAGCTGGAGCACGAGCTCACCGATTCGTTGCTTGAGCTGTCGCTCGAGCTCCTCGATTTTTTGCGTGGCCTGCTGAAGCTGGGCCTTCGTCGTACTCAATTCGTCTTGCGACGATGGCACAGCTGAATCTTCGGCAGCCATAGCAAAGGGGATGGTTCTGTAGAACATGACGATGGAGACAAGGGCAATGGCGGACAACTTAATGATCATGTCTCACCCACCAATGGAGAAGGCGCAGGAGTCACAATGAATCCGCGCTCCATCAACGGATTCCGGATACTCATGTGTCCATGCAGTCCGCTCATGAGGCACAGGTGGAAGCACCGCAATTGACCCCACTGATGTCGGGGCTTTTCCGGCTTCATGAAAGATAAAGAAAAAATGGAAGGCGATCCTATCGCCTTAGTGATTCGCTTTGCAACGGGGTGTGCAGGATCATGACACATGTTGAGCCGCGCGAAGCGACAGGAGAGCAAAATCGCCGAGATACGAGTCATAGAATTCTTCTGTGTGGGGACGGTTTGCCCAATCCACGACTTCATATAAACTGCGGGCCGCGGGAGCAAGACGAACTGCCGAATGCTGCGCTGCTAGTAGTGAAAATTAGGAAACGTCTCTCGACATTGACAATCTGGACTCCGAATAGTATCAAGGGTTCTCGCCGTCATGACATCACCATGTTTTCTCAGGGCAAATGACAACTTGTTCATGGGCAGGTCCACGATAGTGAGACCGAATTCCGGCGACAAGTGATGTCTCAGATAGGCTTGGGCTCACCATCTTGAATCTCATCGCTCGTCTCGCTAGACTGCGCCCCGCTCACGTCTTCCCGCATCTTTGGAGGTTCCTCAATGACGGTTCGCCCGCTACTTCACGCGTTCATGGTCTTCGGCGCATTGATCTCAGCAGAGATGAGGTCTTCAGAGGCAGCCGACCAGCCGCAACAGATGAAAGCCGTGTGTGAGAAAGGCACGGCGACAGCATGCAACGCTCTGGGATTGTTGTATATGAAAGGTGAGGGGGTGAAGCAAGACGACGCTCGAGCTGCTGCTCTATTCAAGAAAGCCTGTGATGGCGGCGATGTGGGTGGCTGCTCCAATCTTGGTGTGATGTATGCCGAGGGAATCGGGGTCTTACAGGACGACGCTCAAGCCGCCGCCTTTTCGAGGATAGGGTGTGACGGTGGAAGTATGAAAGGCTGCTACAACCTTGGCGTGATGTATGCCGAGGGAACCGGGGCTCCACAGGACGACATGCAGGCCTCCGACTTCTACAGGCAAGCCTGTGACGGAGGGAATGCGAAGGGCTGCTACAACCTTGGTGTGATGTATGCCGAAGGAATCGGGGTCTCTCAGGATGACGTACAAGCCGCTGCCTTCTCTCGAAAAGCCTGTGATGGTGGAAGTATGAAGGGCTGCTACAACCTTGCTGTGATGTATGCCGAGGGAGTTGGGGCTCCACAGGACGACGTGCAAGCCGCCAGCTTCTATCGGAAGGCCTGTGACGGTGGAAATGCGCGAGGCTGCTACAACCTTGGCATGATGTATGGCGAAGGAACTGGAGTCCAACCGGATAACTTTCAAGCCGCCGACCTCTATCGGAAGGCCTGTGACGGGGGGAGCCTGAGGGGCTGCGCCAATCTGGGCGCGATGTATGCCCAGGGGACCGGGATCAAGCAGGACGATATTCGCGCCGCCACCCTCTACAGGAAGGCCTGTGATGCTGGGGATGCAAAGGGTTGTATCAATCTCGGCACGGTCTATCAAGTCGGACGAGGCGTCAAACAGGACGATGCCGAAGCACTCAAGTATTATGGGAAAGCATGCGATCTCAGAGAGCCAAAAGGCTGCACTCATTACGCAAAACTGAAGACAGGGAGACGGTGAGATGGTGTGGACTTGGTAGGCGCGGTCCACATGATCGCAGGCATCATTCAGGGTTTTGACCTGGTGTGTATTGAAAGTGAGGTTAATGATGCGACGACTGCTTCTTGGCCTCTTACCCTTGGTCTTGGCTGGATGCCCAACGACGACGGCTATGCTGGTCGGAGCCCCGGCACTCCTATCCAAATCCGAGTTCGATGAACGACGGACGGAAACCAAGCAGCAGATCCAAAAGGGACTGATTTCCAAAGAGGCCGGGGAAACGAGTTGTCGGCAGATGCTGAATACGGTCGATCGGAATCACGCGGCACCACCGCCGGTTGATCCCGCCACCTGTGAGTTCGGGTCGTTTGCCGACCAGCTGTATGAACTCACCAAATCTGTGGAGAGCGGCGCATTGACCTCCGAGCTCTGGGAGACCAAGTGTAAACAACTGGCTGGGCAGTCTTCCGGCAAGGGTGTGTGCCGATACGACCCATTCGCTGATCGGATTGTCCAATGGCGGCGGGCAGTTCATGAAGGCAAGGCGTCGAAGGAAGGGGCCGAGATGGACTGCCACAACTATGTGAAGCAGGTTTGCCAACATCCGATTCCGGGTCCAGAGATCAAGGAGGATGACTGTAAACTCTAGTTAGGATGATGAACCTGTTCTCCAGCCTTGTTCTCGCATGGATCGGAGGCTCACCAAACGAGACAACGTGCGGTTCCTGTTTCTTCTGATCGCTGGGAGGAAGCATCATGATATTCAGACGACCAGAACTTGAAAAAGATAATCCCATCGCTCCTCAACCGTATATCGGTCCTCGAAGACGGTTGGCGATGGCTCGAGCGGCGGCATCTGGGGAATTGAGCGACTCGGGCGATGTGAAAGAGACGCTGCAAACCTTGACGAAGGCAGCGTCTCGTTTTGTGAACAGTCTCCCCAAAGCGAGGAAAGCCGATACAGGGCTGAAGGTCTTGCGGGATGCGATTGCGCAAGCCGAGCGGGTGCTCGCCGCTGAAGGCCGCTCCAAGGCCTGACAGGATGTGGAAAAAGACCGCCACCGGCGTTCTCTGCCTTTGCCGGAACGGCTTTTCAAACAGGAGGAGATCATGATGACTTCGGATAGACGCTTCATGGTGTGTAGCCTGGGGTTAGCCGCGGGGTTGTGGTGCGCCATAGGGGCATCTGCGCATGAGCTCTCGGCTACGTCTCAACCAGGCGGTCCAGGCCAATCGACCTCGGTTCAGCACAAGAGCGATGTCGACTGGGACGCCATCGAGTTGACTGAGCAGCGCTATAAGATTGAGGCGCTAGGCTTCAAGGCGCGGGACGAAAGCGGCATCGACTGGCCTGGGAGCAGCGATGAGGTGATGATCCGCACCGACGACGCCAAAGGATGGACCGTCTCCGACGAATTCAGTGACGTCGATTCTGGATAAACGCATAAGCTTGATCCGGCTAGGAGTTGCATCATTGCGGTACGCCCAGGGATCGTCGTACTTGGCAAGACGTCGGTGTGCGACGACGCCGGTGAGCCGGCGCCGTTCTGGTTCGCGGTCAATTTCTGGGAGAAGGACCCTGGCCCTCTCTTTAGTTTTTGCCTTATTGCACCCCCCAGCCCGGGCCTTCACGCTGCGCCGTACTGCGATAAGGACGGTAACGACGACTTCCTCGGCCGCGCCCGGATCGATCTGACCCAGCAAGATCTTGACGCAGCGCTGCCCCACGTGGGCGATGAATATATCGAAACCGTCGTGCTAAACCCCTGCGACTATGACGAGTCTGTATGCGACGTGACCTATGGCCCGGACTACAGCTTCACCTATCGCATCACGCGCCTATCCGATGTGCGGGTCGGGCTGAGTGCGGTGCTGGATGAGGCGATGCGCAAGGTCGGCGCACGTTCAGAACTCGAGGCCATCGTGGCCGGCCTGCGGTCCTTGCGGGCGCCTAGTCCGCGCCAAATCGAACCGGAAATGGGCAGGTAGCGCGATATGCATTCCATGTTGAATCGATTTGGATACAGTTGGTTTATCCATAGTGATACAGACCAGCCGAGTCGCTCTTTT
>JANPKE010000364.1:0-1555 GCA_031425875.1 Nitrospirota bacterium | reverse complement strand
TCGTTCGGTGAAGCCGCTTCGCATCGGTTGCTTGGTGATTCGTCCGAGCTGGGAGCCGGTCGTGTTGGGTCCATCGGACATCGAGATCGTGCTGGACCCGAAGCAAGCCTTCGGCACCGGCCACCATGCGACGACGCGTCTATTGCTGGAGTGGCTGCAAGAGGACATTCGCGGTGGAGAGCAGGTCTTGGATGTGGGGACTGGGAGCGCTATCCTGGCGATGGCCGCGGTCAAGTTGGGCGCAGCCTCTGCCATCGGAGTCGAGATTGATTCTGTTGCGGTCGATTGTGCGAAAGAATATGTCGTGCACAATGGGTTGAACGATCAGATCGAGATTGTGTGCGGTACGTTGGCTGATCTCCCACAAGGAAGAGGGACAACTGCTAATCTGGTACTGGCCAATCTCGATCGGCAGACGGTCTTGGACCTCGCCGACGATTTGGCCTGTTCTGCGTTGCGAGGGGCGAGTATCTTGGTCTCCGGTATTCTGGTCGAACAACAAACTGAGATCGTGGACCGGTGGTCCAGCCTCGGTCTCACGTGCGTGGAACGGCGAGAAGAAGAGGGTTGGGTGGCGATGAAATTCTTCAGGCCGGAATCCTGCGACGGCGAGAGCTGATGATGCCCACCAGGCCGCCTTACCCACATGTGCATCAGATCAGCGTTTCTGATGGTGGAGTCCCAAAGCTTCCCGTGTGGGAAGCCAACGTAAGTGAACGGGGTTTGGATGGAGATCGGCAGCGCAACCTCAAGTTCCACGGGGGACCTGACCGTGCCGTCTGTATGTACTCGCTCGAACTCATCGAACAACTTCAAGAAGAAGGTCATCCCATCGATGCAGGATCATCCGGCGAAAACCTGACCCTGGCTGGCTTGGACTGGGATCTGATACGGCCAGGTGTTCAGTTAACGATCGGCCCCGACATTCACCTTGAGGTGACCAGCTATACGACGCCCTGCAGCCATAATGGCCGATGGTTTCGGGATGAGGACTTTCTGCGCATGTCGCAGAAGCTCAATCCCGGTTGGAGTCGTGTCTATGCGAAAGTGCTGCGCGGCGGCGTGGTACGGCCCGGTGATGTCGTGACAATCGACGAGCAGCTGAAGCCCTAGGAGAAAGCGTGATGGACCGTGTCCTCGAACCAGAACTCATGGACGATCCGAAGCAGGCCGAGGCCTACGCATGCGCTGACTTTGCAGAAGAGAATCAAGGATTCGTCGATCGCTTCAAGGAATACTTTCCGGAGTTTTTACAAGGGAAAGTGCTGGATCTCGGCTGCGGTCCTGGCGACATTCCGATTCGATTCGCCAAACTGTATCCGTCCTGTCAGATCATTGGTGTCGATGCGTCGGCCCCGATGATTCAGTTGGGTGAACAGGCAGTGAAGCAAGCCGGATTGGCCGACCGCATAACGTTGCGGTGCGAACGGTATGAAGAGGTTGCCGGCGCAAGAATTGTTGATGCCGCGATCTCTAACAGCCTGCTCCATCACCTGCCGAATCCATTACAGTTCTGGCAGAAGCTTCGCCAGTTGGTGAAGCCTGGGGCGCCGGT
>JANPKE010000363.1:0-2198 GCA_031425875.1 Nitrospirota bacterium | reverse complement strand
ACGGCGCGGTAGAGGGTATCTTCGACTAATGTACTTTTGCCAGACCCGGAGACGCCGGTGACACACACGAGCATGCCGAGGGGAATCCGAACGAACAGGTCTTTCAGGTTATGTTCAGCAACGCCGGCCATCACCAGCATCTTGCCGTTGCCGGATCTTCGCTTGACGGGCAGGGGAATGCGGTCTTCGCCTCGTAAGTATCGGGCTGTCGTGGGACGACGGTCCTGGATGAATTCCTTGGCTGGTGCCGCACAGACAATCTCGCCGCCCTTTTCACCAGAGTGAGGACCGAGTTCAACGATGTAGTCGGCTGATTCGATCATGCGGCGGTCATGCTCGACGACCACCACAGTGTTCCCGGTATCGGCAAGATCGTGGAGGATCCCGGCGAGGAGGTCGGTATCTCTTGCATGAAGGCCAATCGTCGGTTCGTCGAGGACGTAAAGTGTGCCGACGAGCCGGGAGCCCAGCTGATTGGCCAGCGCGACCCGCTGTGCCTCACCACCGGACAGCGTCTTCGTCTGCCGGTTGAGCGTCAGATACCCAAGGCCGACTCGTTGGAGGAAGCTCAGTTTGGCAGTGAGCTGGCGGAGAATATCTGCAGCGATCGCGTGCTCAGTGGGCGAGAGGGATAAGGAGTCTACCCATCCTGAAAGACTCTCGACGGTCCGTTCCGTCGTCGCATGAATGTCGGTATCGGCGATTTTGACAAACAGCGCGTCCGGTTTCAGGCGGCTGCCATGGCAGCTGGGACAATCAAACGGCGTGCGATAACGGCTGAGGAAGACACGGACGTGAAGCTTGTAGCGTTTGCCTTCGAGGTACTCGAAGAATTCGTTGATCCCATCGAAGGACTTGTCACCCTCCCAGAGCAGTTGCTGGGTCTCCGTGGGAAGCGATGTGAACGGGATCGTGATATCGATGCCTTTTCGTTTCATCGCAGTGATCATCTGCTTCTGCCACCAGGCGGAGCTGGGCTTGCTCCAGGGTTCGATCGCACCCTCGGCTAGAGACTTTGCTTGGTCGGGAATGACCAGCTCGGGGTCATACCGCAGTACATTGCCAAAGCCTTTGCATTCGGGGCAGGCCCCGAGTGGATGGTTGAACGAAAAGAGAATCGGCCGCAGAGGCTCGAAGATGCGTCCGCATTTCTGACAGAGGAATTGCGTGCTGTACGACTGCTGCCCATGACCGATGAGGTCGATCGAGCAGCGGCCCTCTCCTTCGCGGAAGGCTGTTTCCACTGCTTCGACGAGACGAGTGCGATTGTCGTCTCTAATGACCAAACGATCGAGGACAATGTGGAGCGAGTGAGATTGATGGAGTCGAGGCTGTCCGGCCTCGTGCAGATCGACGATCTCGTCGTTTGCTTTGAGCCTGGCAAACCCACGCATCAGGAGTGACTGGATCCACGTGGCCTCTTCTTTAGCCGATGGCGTCGCAATGGGAAACAGCACCATGGCTCTGGCCTCGGGCCATCGAGTGAGGAGGTCGTCTGCCACGCTCTCTGGCTGAAAGGACCGGGCTTCCTGCTTGCAATCCGGACAGGTGAATTTGCCAATCTTGGCGAAGAGCAGGCGCAGGAGATCGGCAATTTCCGTCGTCGTCCCAACCGTTGAACGGGACGTGCGTACTTGATTCTTCTGCTCGATGGCAATGGCCGGGCGCACGTTGAGAATACGGTCTACGTCGGGGCGGGCTACCTTGTCGAGAAACATGCGAGCATAGGTCGAGAGCGACTCGACGTACCGCCATTGGCCTTCCGCGAAGATCGTGTCGAATGCCAGCGAGGATTTGCCGGACCCCGACACCCCGGAAAACACGACCAGGGAATCGCGGGGAATGTCGACACTGACGTTTTTCAGGTTGTGCTGACGCGCGCCGCGAACGCGCACCATCTTGAGGTCGGCCATGCATGGTGGATGCTAAGCAAAGACTGTTCCAAACGTCCCGTTTGGATCCTCTGCGGTAACTGAGCACACGAACGCGGAACGGGAGCCGCTGCCCCGGGGTAGGATCGCCGCCCTTCGCCATGGCATGGCTTTTGTATCCATTTTGGGTGGGGTACTAAGTTAATGGACCAAATCGTTTCTGCAGACATCCAAGCGATCGCTCTGAAGGACCGTGCGGAGAGCCAACTTACACGGCACCAGAAAAGTGTTGAAGGTGCGACCGCGCGGTTGGGAAGGCCCGGAACG
>JANPKE010000362.1:0-5628 GCA_031425875.1 Nitrospirota bacterium | reverse complement strand
TGTCCCCAACGGGCTCCCGCGGCGATGAACGCAAGCGCGGCGGCATTCAACATGATTTCAAGCGATAGGAGCATGTACAAGATGTTCCGTCGACTTAGTAAACCGATCAGTCCAAGACCAAACAGCATAATGGCCAACACGAGTGCAGGTGTGCTCAACATCAACGAGCCTCTCTCGATAGACGACGCCCCAAGTGATAGGCACCGATCAGACCAGGCAGCAACAGCATGGAAGCCAGTTCCACCCCAATGATATAAGGTCCGAAGAGGGCGATGGAGACCGCTTTCTGTCTTGGTTCTGCAACAGCCATGGAGGGATGGTCCCCGGCGGCAATGAGGTATCCCACCTCACCCAGGAGCACCAGGGCCAGGATACTGGGCCCTACCCATGCGCTGGGCGTGAGCCAGGTCCGTTCCTGTTCAACGGCGAGTGGCCCCAGGAGCATCACGACAAAGATGAAGAGCACCATAATGGCGCCGCCGTAAATGATGATTTCGAGCGCTGCGGCAAACTGAGCACCAAGCAAATAGAAAATGAGAGCCAGCGCGATTAAGGCGACGACCAGGTAGAGCAGCGCGTGCACGGGATGCACATGCGTGATGACGCGCAGCGTCGCCAGGACGGTGACGGCTGCCGCGATGTAGAAAAGCATTTCCATGGTCTCACATCCCTCTTCGGTGTTGATGCCTGATTCGTATGGGCGATGAGGCTCCAGCGCCAAGCACTCCAGCGTGTTTCATGGCATCAAACTCCTCACATCAACGGGCGGACACTCGTTTTCAGCTTGTCCCTTGTCTTTGTCGAGCGTCTTGACGCCGGCCACCCGATAAAAGTTATAGTCTGGATACTTACCGGTTCCGCTGATCAGAAGATCTTCCTTCTCGTAGACCAGGTTCCGGCGCGCATATTCACTCTGTTCAAAATCTGGGATGAGTTGGATGGCATTGGTCGGACAGGCCTCCTCGCACATCCCACAATAGATGCAGCGTGAAAAATTGATCCGGAAGAATTCAGGATAGCGACGATCCTGGGCCGCTGGGTTGTCCGTGGCCTGTAGCGCGATGCAGTCAACAGGACAAGCTGCTGCGCAGAGGTAGCAAGCCACGCACCGCTCTTCTCCATCAGGATCTCTGGTCAGGACGATGCGTCCACGCCAGCGTGGAGGCAAATAGGGTCGTTCTTCTGGATACTGAACCGTGACCGGTTTCGTAAAGGTCCGTTTGAAGACGATCCATAACCCGATGATCAGATTACGGGCATAGAGCCAAATGTTCATCATACGTGCGGCTGCCTTACGGGTGTGCTGTTCTTACACATGATCCATACTCACGGCTGTACGGTGATTCCCTGTCATCCTGCCTTCCAGAGAACTACACCGCCGGTCATGAGGAGATTGATCAACGCCAGCGGCATGACGACCTTCCACCCGAATGACAACAGTTGGTCAAAGCGGAATCGTGGCCAAGTTGCACGAATGAGAATGATGAGGACGATGAACACAGCCATCTTCAAGACAAACCACACCACCGGGGGCAGCCAGGGTCCGTGCCAGCCGCCGAAGAAGAGGATCACGGTCATCGCCGAGAGTAAGAGGATGCTGAGGTATTCACCGACAAAAAACATTCCGAACTTCATCCCACTGTACTCCGAGTGATAGCCGGCGACGAGCTCGGCTTCTGCCTCTGGCATATCGAATGGTGTGCGATGCGCTTCAGCCAGTCCAGCCATGAAGAAACCGAGAAAGCCAAAAAACTGAGGGATCACAAACCATTGATGCTGTTGCGCGTCCACAATGGCGCTGAGGTTGAACGACCCGGCCAAGAGCACCGATCCCATCAGCGACAGCCCCATAAAGACTTCATAGCTCAAGAGCTGCGCGATGGCCCGAAGGCTGCCGAGAAACGCGAATTTGCTGTTAGATGCCCAGCCTCCGATGATGACACTGTAGGCGGCAAGGCTCGACATGGCCAAAAAAAACATCACGCCCATGTTGAGATCAGAGACGACGAAGCTGGGAGCGATCGGTATCACCGCGAACGACATGAGTGCGGTGATCACGACGATGGCCGGTGTGATGACGAAGACCGCCTTATCTGCAAAGGGTGGAATCCAGTCTTCTTTCGTAAAGATCTTGATCATATCCGCGAGTGATTGCAGGCAGCCGCCAGGCCCTAGGCGGTTAGGGCCGTATCGTTCCTGCCAGATTCCCAGTAGGCGGCGCTCAACCCAGATCAAGAGCCCGGCCAGCGTCAGCGCGCCACCAAGGATGACTCCGATCGTCAATGCGGTGTGACTCCAATCGATCACGCAACCCTCCGACTTCGTTCAGTCTTGATCGCCTCGAACAGGTTGATCCAGGCCGGCGTTCTCACTCCGAATATCTCAGGCACAAGGCAGATGCCCGCCGTGCCCACTGGGGTCGACGACTCGAGGCGCACAGCAAGGTGGTAGGTCGTCCCGTGCAACGCCAGGTCAATGGTGCTGTGGTCCTCGAGGTTCAGTCGCGCTCCATCTGATGAGTGCAAGGTCAGGAACGGCTGGGAAATGCGTTCGGCAATTGCCGGAGACTGATTGCTGAGTTCTTCTCCTCCAAACACTGCGGAGAGAGGGAGCAGCAACCATTGGTGTGCGGTCTGCTGAAATGCACGTGGAATACTGGTGAACCAAGATGATACCTTCGTGTCGACTGGCTCGATGAGCCGTAACCCAGGCATTTCGTCTCGCAGCGCTCCACCAATGTCGTCCTGGTATTTATTCACAGCCTGGATAGAATTCCAGCCGGGAGCCCAGAATTGTGAAATCAACGGTGAGGGAAGCGGTCCTCGGTATCCCTCCATCGTGAATCCAAGCGGCGAGTCTTGATCAACAGGAGGAGGAGGTTCATGCATGGTCAGATGAGAGATCAGAGACGTGCGTCCACTATATCGATCAGATTGCCGAGGGACTTTTTGCCCTACCATCCGAAAACTCGAGGATGGCGCAACCTCTCCTATCCGTGCCAGCTCAGGAGCAGCCGCTGCTGTTGCGGACACCGCATCGTCGAAGTTGCGCCAGGTCGCCACTCCGGATACATCCGTTGACTTCTTTGATGTGGCGCGGGCGAGATCGCTCAGCCATCGCCAACTCTCCTTTACGTCACCATCCGGGACAAACACTTGGTAGAACCGTTGGGCTCGCCCTTCCTGATTCACGACTGTCCCATCGGATTCCGGACCTGTGGCTGCTGGGAGGAGCACGTCGGCACGCGCCGCCGTGCGATGCTCGAGGGAATCGATCGCAATAATCGTTTGTGCAGTATCGAAGAAGGTATCGACTGTCGCCGGCTCGGCGCGTCGATACAAGTCGTTCTCCAGCACGATCACGGTATCGGCCTGTCCTTGACTGATCGAGTCGAACGCCTCATTCAAGCTTCCGCCACCGAGCAAGGCGAGACCCGCGCTATTGGACTCCGGAAGCACAAAGCTGAGCCGAGGCTGTTTTCCCTGACGATGCAAGGCCCACGCAACATTGGCCGCCGCTTCAAGCGTCGCATGAGAACCACTTCCCGTCCCGGCAATGATCAGCGGGCGCTGTGCATGGCCCAGCGCATCGGCGATACGCTGAGCGAGCTCCTGTACCTCGCTGGGGAGATCAGGAACGGAGGGCGCGCCCTGTCCGATGGTTCCCGCAACGGCAAATCCCAACCGGGCAACGTCGTCTGGTGCAGCGAAATAGGTGTCCGTCGCATACTCATGAAACCAGCTACGCTGATGCCCAGCGATGAACAGAGGGCCTCGCTTGTCTTGGACGGCGTTGCGCACCGCCGCCTCGTCCCACTGGGGTATCTTCAACTCGTCGACTCGTTCCATCGGCTGTTGGCGGATTGACTGGAGAAGAGCCAGGGCCAAACGTGGGGCCTCGTTCAAAAGATCTGCACCGAGGACCAAGACCGCGTCGGATTGTTCTGCCTCATGGATGGAAGCGGAGGGAACCGGTCCGGTCCGAAGAATGGTAAGAACGGTGTTAAGGAGCTGGTGTTCGTGCGTATCCATCCCCAAATAAAATTGTTGTGGTCCAACCAAGGAACGAAGCGCAACATTGGCTTCGAGTGAGGCGCGAGGCGAGCCAATGCCAACAACACCGCGCGCGCGTCGTAAGCGGTCTGCGGCGAACTCGATAGCCTGTGGCACTTCCTCCGGCTGTCCTGGCTTGGTACGGTCCGGTTCCGACCGTACCAGGGCTCGCTTGATTCGCTTGTCACTATTGACATACTCGTAGCCGAACCGTCCTCGATCGCACAGAAAGTAGCCGTTCACCTGACTGTTAAACCGATTGGCGATCCGACGCAGAGTACCGTACCGTTCACCGGCGGTGGTATTGCAGCCCAGGCTGCAATGTGGGCAGATTGATTGGGCTGATTGGAGATCCCACTTCCTTGTGTAGTGATGGAAGAAGGTTTTATCGGTGAACACCCCGGTAGGACAGACTTCCACAAGATTGCCGCTGAATTCATTCTCCAGTGTTCCATCCTGTTCCCTGCCAAAGTAGAGGGCGTCATGCGAACCGAAAACGTTGAGGTCTCGCCCACCCGCATAGTCTCGATAAAATCTTACGCAGCGATAGCACTGGATGCACCGGTTCATTTCATGACGAATGAATGGGCCAAGCGCCTGATTGCGATGGGTCCGTTTAGGAAAGTGGTACCGACGGTAGACATGCCCCGTCATGACCGTCATATCTTGCAAATGGCACTCCCCTCCTTCATCGCACACGGGGCAGTCGTGCGGATGGTTCACCATGAGCCATTCGATGACTGACGCGCGAAAGGCTTTTGCCTCGGGATCATCAATCGAGATACGAGTGCCATTGGTCGCCGGCGTCATGCAGGACATCACCAGCCGACCAGTCTGATCATGTTCGTCTTTATATTGCTTGACGGCGCACTGGCGGCATGCGCCGACAGATCCCATCGCCGGGTGCCAGCAGAAATAGGGTACGTTCAGCCCATGTCCGAGACAGGCAGCCAGCAAATTCTGTCGCTCATCCACGTTATACGATTTGTTATCGACAATGATGATCGCCATAGGTCTAGACCAGAATCCTCTGTTGTGCAGACTTCTTACTCCAGGGACATCGTCCCAAGCTGATATGTTGTTCAAAGTCATCGCGATAATATTTGAGGGCCGATTGCAACGGAGCCATGGCCCCTGGTGCGAGACCGCAGAAGGTGTGCCCAGGCGAAAGCCACTTGGTATGCATCTCAAGCAACGACAAATCATGGCTTGTTGCGCGCCCTTCCTCGAAGGACGTCAAGAGTTTCGCCACCCAGGGCAACCCTTCCCGACAAGGCGTACACCATCCACAGGATTCCCGAGCAAAGAACTTTTCTAGATTCAATACGAATCCCACTGGACAAGTTTGGTCGTCGAGCACAATCATGGTGGCCGTACCCAGACGACCGACCTGGGGTGGGATCGACGAAAAATCCATGGGGAGATCCAGGTGTTCCTCGGTCATAAATGCTGTGGAGATGCCGCCTGGCAACAAACCTCGAAAGCGAGTGCCATTGGCCATTCCACCAGCGTACCGTTCCAAGAGTTCACGCGCGGTGATGCCGAGCGGCAATTCCCACCACCCAGGATTGGTCAC
>JANPKE010000361.1:0-1566 GCA_031425875.1 Nitrospirota bacterium | reverse complement strand
ATCGAACCTGTGGCCTCTTCCGTGTGAAGGAAGCGCTCTACCACTGAGCTAATCGCCCGACCGGAAGCAAGTCCGAAAAGCGGCCAAACTCTAGCATTGCGCTACGGGGGCAGTCAACGCGGAGGATCCACCATCGCAAGTCATTGACCAGCTCATTGAAATTCTTGTTCCACAAAGGCACATGCTTCGCTAGGCTCCAGGGTAGGCCTACCGAAGGGCTCAACACGAGCGGAAAACCCGATGTCCAGGCTCATTCGGCGAAGAGTAAGGCGTAAGGCACCCGCAAACACCCTGGATATGCACGGGCCGGATCGCCGAATCCATCACCGCTGACCAAGGCCCTGATCAAGTTCCCTTGGGTCCATCGAAGGTGTACTCTTGTGAGAGCGCAGAATTATGCGATATATTGCGCGCATAACTATACAGGAGGTAATGGCATGGCTGTGGCCTACAAGAAAGAAGAAATCCTCAGCGCGTCGCGAGTGGCGCGGTCCTTCGGCAAAGTACTCACCGATTTGAAAGCACAGCACCGTCGACGGGTCGTCGTCCTCAAAAACAATCACGTCGAAGCCGTGATCGTGCCGGTGGACGACTATGAAAAGATGGCGGAGGCACTCGATCTTTTGGAGCACATGGAGATCCATCGCCTTGTCACACAACGGGCCCGCAAGAAAGGGAAGAAGCCTCTCACGCTGGAGACGTTGCTGAAGGAGCAACGGCTTGCGGTATAGTGTTGTCCTGACTGCTGCAGCGGCGGATGATTTTCGACAGCTCGACTGGGTCGCTGAAGGAACCAGTTGCCAAGGAGCTCCGAAAACTCGAAATCGCCCCACGGCTCGGGGAGCAGCTCGGGAACTGAGCAGGCCTGGACCTGACCCGGCACTCTACGCTGCAAAGAAATCCATCCGTATCGTGTACCGGATCATCGACTAAGAGATTCTGGTCGAAGTCGTGGCGATTGGAAAGCGAGAAGATCTCGCCGTCTATCAGAAAGCTCTCAAGCGACTGAAGCAACGGGACCGATAGAAGAACGCACAAGCCACGTGAAGAGGCAAAAGGGTCAAAGAGCAAGGAGCATAGGGTTACGGAATGTCCTGAACGAGACGGAAACCAATGAGGTTGCCTAGGTTGTCGGTGCCGTGCCCGGACCGGCTCGACGCACGGAGGGGCCCCGGTGTGCTGCCCCAGGAGCCACCACGGATCACGCGCCGGCCGACTTTGTGGATGATATGCATGGCCTCCGGGCGTTCGGGATTGGCCTCCTTGTTCAGGCACCATTCCCAGACATCCCCGCCATATCTATCACACCCTGTTGCGTGGCCCCCCGAGGATACATCCCGACGGCCGTGGTCCGACGCAGTCGGCTATTCTCGCTGTTGCACCTGGAACCATCCCATCCCCCTTCCCACGGATACTCGCGTGTGGGATCTCCACCCGTTGCTGCTTGCTGCCCTGAGTCGACAAATGATCTTTTCTCAGGGTACGTGGTGAATTCTGAGGTGTGGCTGATGAATACTCGGCGCATTGTGGCTATTTTCATACTCGCAAGGGTGGATACGTAGCGGC
>JANPKE010000360.1:0-8494 GCA_031425875.1 Nitrospirota bacterium | reverse complement strand
CAATCCGGTCTCCTTCATGGATATCCATGACTCCGCTGCCGACTCGCGTCACCGTGCCGACTGCTTGATGTCCTGGAATCAATGGGAGGCTCGTGTTGGTAAGTTCTCCCTCCACTACATGGAGATCGGTGCGACAGACCCCGCAGACATGAATTTTGACGAGAACCTGATCTGCCTGTGGAACAGGAACCAACCGATCTCGGAGATGTAAGGGACTGCGAGAGACATCGCCCGTATGATCGAGCACCATGGCTCTCATCGGACCCTACCGCTTATGAGGTTTTCTGAGCTTTGATGCACTCGATATCGAGATGGATCTGTACCTCGTCTCCGACGACGAGTCCTCCGGTGTCGAGGGTCTTGTTCCAAACCATCCCAAAATCCTTGCGGTTTAGTTTCCCATCGGCGCTGAAGCCGGCCCTGGTGTTTCCCCAGGGATCTTTCGCCACGCCGTTGAAGGTGACGTTTAGCGTAACGGTTTTGGTGAGACCACGCAGGGTGAGATCCCCGACCACGGTATAGCTGTCTCCCTGTTTGTGATAGTTTTTCATTTTGTATGTGATCGTCGGGAACTGGTTGACATCCAAGAAGTCGGTATTGCGCAGATGCGCGTCGCGCTTGTCTTGATTCGTGTTGATCGATTCAGCCTTGATCGTGGCCTCGATCATCGTGAGGGTCTTCGCAGCCGCGTCCATCTCGACAAACCCCTGATAGTCCAGGAAGCGCCCTGACGTTTTGGAAACCACCATATGGGCGACACGGAACTCGATCACCGAGTGATCTGGATCAATGGTCCAGCGAGCTGTTTCGGCCTCGGCAGAGAAGGGGAGCAATCCCAGCAGACCCACCATGACGATTTTCTGTATCCAATTTGTCCTGGCTTTCATATCTTCACCTTTCGGCTGCCCCCTGTTGGCCAGCGTGAACAGATCCGTTGCCGCTGGGGCGATCTCGCGAGTTGAGTTGGCATCCTACCCATCGCTGGGATGTCCGTGCAACTTGTTCTTTCATCGAAACAGGGGTGCCAACCGATTGAATTGGTATAGAATACGTTCATGCAGGCACTCGTCAAAGCGACTGCTGGACCGGGCCTCACCCTCACCGAGTGGGCCGACCCGACTCCTGGGCCTCACGACGCGGTGGTGAAGGTGGCCGCGACCTCGTTATGTGGAACCGACGCCCATATCTATCGTTGGGACGAATGGGCACAACGGCGGATTCATCCGCCGCGCATTATCGGCCATGAATTGTGCGGCCATGTCGTGGAGGTTGGGCGGGAGGTGTCCCTGGTCAAGGTCGGTGACTACGTTGCCGCTGAATCACATCTGACCTGTGGAGCCTGCTTTCAGTGTCGCACCGGACAGGCGCACGTCTGCAAGAATTACAAGATTCTCGGGATCGATCGGGACGGGTCTTATGCCCAGTATGTCGCGTTGCCTGAAGGTGTCTTGTGGCACACGGCTCCAGACATTCCCCCAGAGTTAGCTTGTGTGCAAGAGCCGCTTGGTAATGCCGTCGATGCCGCGCTTGCTGAGGATCTTACCGGCCATACGGTGTTGATCACGGGGTGTGGTCCGACCGGCTTATTTGCCGCGGCTGTTGCGCGAACAGCTGGTGCCGCGACCATTATCGCATCCGATGTCAGTGACTATCGGCTTGGGTTGGCGAAGCGGGTTGGGGCGGATCATGTCCTCAACGCGAGGACCGAGTCACCGGAGCATGTGGCAGCGGCCATCCTCGAGATGACTGCTGGTGAAGGAGTCGATGCTTCGCTGGAGATGTCGGGAGATCCTACGGCGTTACATCAAGCCTTTCGCGCGGTGAAAAATGGTGGCCGAGTCACCTTGTTCGGCATCCCGACCGGTCCGGTGAGCTTCGATCTGCCGAACGAAATGATTTTTAAGGGGATCCGCGTCTATGGGATCACCGGCCGTCGCCTGTTCAGCACATGGTACCGGCTGGCAGGTCTCTTTAAAGCCGGTCTCGATATTCGGCCGGTCGTGACCCATTCGTTCCCTTTGAAAGAGTTTGCGACTGGGTTTGAGTTGATTCAGTCGGGACAATGCGGCAAAGTAGTCCTACTGCCGTAAAGCAGTAGGGTTGATTTGTCGATCTGATGATCTGTTAAAGTTCACGAAAATTCATCAGATCGACAGATCAACAAACTCCAAAACATGGCCTATTCGTCCTTCAAGAAAGTCCTTCAGTCTCAACTCACCGACATCAGGTCCCGCGGGCTGTACAAGGCCGAACGGCGATTGCTGGGCCCGCAGGGTCCTGATATCCACGTGACTCAAGGGCAGGTCCTGAATCTCTGCGCAAATAATTATCTCGGACTTGCGAATCATCCGGCCATCGTGCAGGCGGCTCAAAAAGGGTTGGAAACACATGGCTATGGTATGGCTTCCGTCCGGTTTATTTGTGGCACGCAGGATTTGCATAAGCAGCTGGAACAGGCCGTCAGCGACTTTCTCGGTACCGAGGACACCATTCTCTACAGTTCTTGTTTCGACGCGAACGGGGGACTCTTCGAAGTGTTGTTGGATGAGAACGATGCCGTCATCAGCGACGCCTTGAACCATGCCAGTCTGATTGACGGCATTAGACTGTGCAAGGCCAAACGATTCCGCTACGCCCATTCCGACATGGCAGACCTCGAAGCGCGGCTTCAGGAAGCGGGTGAGTGCCGTGTGCGGCTGGTCGTCACCGATGGGGTATTCTCGATGGATGGCGATCTGGCTAAGTTAGATCGGATTGTGGATCTGGCGGAACGGTATGATGCGGTGGTGGTGGTCGATGACAGCCATGCGACCGGGGTTCTGGGTCCGAAGGGCAGGGGGACGCCGGCTCATTTTGGGGTAGCCGACCGAATCGAGATGGTGACGAGCACATTGGGGAAAACACTCGGTGGCGCGACCGGCGGGTTTACATCCGGCAAGGCCGAGGTGATCGAATTGCTGCGTCAACGATCACGACCCTACCTGTTCTCGAACTCGCTTCCTCCGCTCATCGTAGCCGGTGCATTGTGCGCGCTCGATCTTGTGAAACAAGGCGATCAGCTCAGGGAGCAGCTTCGGGCTAATGCCACGTTCTTCCGGGCTGAGCTGACCAGGCTCGGTTTTCGGCTTATCCCAGGCGAGCATCCCATCATTCCGGTGATGTTGGGTGACGCCGCCCTTGCGACCTCAATGGCGGAGGCCTTACTGAAAGAAGGGGTCTATGTTGTCGGATTCAGTTATCCGGTGGTTCCGCAAGGACAGGCAAGGATCCGAACTCAAATGTCGGCAGCCCATACAAGGATTCAGTTGCAACAAGCCGTGGCGGCGTTTGCGAAGGTGGGTCGGGCTCTCGGTGTGATCCAATAACCAGCCTTCATTCGATTCCTCTGGACTCCTCAGAATTGACATTTCACAATCAGGTCAGTATCCTCGGCTACTTTATCTTGTGAAGGAGTATGGGTATGAAAGTCATTCTTCAAGAGACCCTGGAAGGGGTGGGGCATCTCGGCGATCTCATTAACGTCGCCGATGGGTTTGCGAGAAACTATCTGTTACCGCGCCGGAAGGCCGTTGAGGCCGATGGTCGGAGTATTAAGGCCTTCGAGCATGTCAAGCGAGTGGCAGCCGACAAGGCCAAGAAGGAAAAGCTGGAAATTGAATCCCACGCCAAGAAGGTGTCGGCTGTTGAGCTGACGATCGAAGCGCAGGTCGGCAAAGACGATAAGATGTTTGGTTCTGTCACGACCAAAGACATCGCGGAAGGATTGGCGGCACAAGGTGTCACGGTGGATCGGCGAAAGATTCAATTGGCGCAACCGATCAAGGAACTTGGGACTGTGGCCGTGCCCATCAAGATGCCCAGAGATGTGGTGGCGACGGTGAAGGTCCACGTGGTGAAGAAGCAAGAGCCGGAAGAGCCTTCAGCCTAGGGTATTCAACGATGGAGAAGATGAACAGCTACGCACTTGGTTCCTGGGACGCCTTGAAGGGAGCAGATCCGGAGGTCTGTGCCGCGATTGAGGCAGAGGAAATCCGGCAGCGTGAGAAACTGTTGTTGATTGCGTCGGAGAACTTTGCCAGCCCCGCAGTCTTGGCGGCGCAAGGTTCCTTGCTGACCAACAAGTATGCCGAAGGCTATCCCGGGAAGCGCTACTACGTCGGGTGTCAGCATGCCGATGCCGTCGAGGATTTGGCGATTCAGCGATGCAAAGAGATCTTCGGCGCGGAGCATGTCAACGTGCAGCCGCACTCAGGCTCACAGGCCAACATGGCGGCCTATCTCTCGGTCCTCAAGCCAGGGGACACCATTCTTGGAATGGACCTTGCCCAGGGCGGTCATCTCACACATGGGAGCAAGGTCAATTTCTCCGGCATCCTCTTCCGTGTCTTTTCCTATGGCGTTGATCGCCAGACGGAGCGGATCGACTATGATGCCGTACAGAAGGTGGCGGAGGAGTGCCGTCCGCGGATGATCGTGGTCGGGGCCAGCGCGTATGCCCGCATACTCGATTTTCCTCGATTTCAGCAGATCGCCAAGTCAGTCGGCGCCTATCTGTTGGTCGATATTGCGCATATTGCCGGCCTCATTGCGGCGGGGCTTCACCCCAATCCCGTGCCCTATGCCGACTTTGTGACGACGACGACCCACAAAACATTGCGTGGTCCGCGCGGAGGGGTCACGATGTGTAAAGCCGAATATGCGAAGGGGGTCGATAAGCTCGTATTTCCAGGACTGCAGGGCGGACCTCTGATGCATGTGATTGCGGCCAAGGCGGTGGCCTTCAAAGAGGCCTTGTCGCCGGGATTCAAGCGCTATCAGCAGCAAGTTCTGACCAATGCGAAGGCCTTGGCGCAAGGATTCGTCGATCGTGGCTATAAGATTGTCTCTGGTGGTACCGATACGCATCTGATGCTCCTGAACCTTACGAACAAGAGCATTACCGGGAAAGAGGCTGATGCAGCCCTCGATGCAGCCGGCATCATCGTCAATAAGAACGCCGTCCCATACGATGAAAAACCACCGGCGGTGGCCAGCGGCATCCGCCTCGGGTCTCCAATTGTGTCGACACGTGGCATGCGCGAATCAGAGATGAAACAGATTGTCGACTTGGTCGACCGTGTTCTCCAGCACCGGCAAGAGGCAGCGATCTTGGAAGAGGTTCGCGAGGACGCGAAAGCGTTGTGCGCCCGGTTTCCCATCTTTCATCCCTACTAGTCGACCGATAGCGAGAGGGCAAGGTCGCCGCCGGTGAAATGTCCGTTCTGCGATGAACTCGAAGACAAGGTCGTTGATTCTCGCATGGCCAAGGAAGGCGAGGTCATCCGCCGCCGCCGCGAGTGCCTTGGTTGTAAACGTCGCTATACCACCTACGAGCGAGTTGAAGAAATACTCCCGGTCGTGGTGAAGAAGGACGGCCGCCGTGAGTCGTTTGACCGCAACAAGATTCTCGTCGGGCTGAAAAAGGCTTGTGAAAAACGGCCGATCAGTATTGGCACCATTGAGGCCGTCACCGACCGGATAGAAAAACGGATTCAGGAGATGGGCGAGACGGAGATTCAGAGTCGGGTTGTCGGTGAGGAAGTCATAAAGGAGTTACATCAGCTGGATCAGGTCGCTTATGTCCGGTTTGCGTCCGTGTATCGAGAGTTCAAGGGCATCGACCAATTTATGGACGAGTTACAAACGCTTGCTCAGCACCGGCGTGAGAGTTAAGACGTAACGTCTGGATCCCTCAGCCCCTCTCTCCCAGCCTCGTTCATGTTCCCCGATTCGACCTGTGTCCGCTATGAACTCTGACAAGTCCTGTGCGGGAAGTGCCGTATTGATGAAAAATCCCCTCTCTCAGCGTGCTCGGCGAACTCCGCCAACCTCCGGGGCGACGAACGTTGCCATTATCGGCGCCGGTCGCGGAGGGGCGGCGCTGATGGAGATCTTTGCAAACGATCCCCTCGTACGGATTGTCGGTGTCGCGGAACTCGATCCGAAAGCCCCAGGGCTGGAACTGGCGCGACAGTTCAGAATCCCGATCACGCACGACTATCGGCAGCTCCTCGCAATGGAGCGCGTCGATCTGATTATCGATGTGTCGGGTGATGCAGAGGTCTGGAGGTTTCTTGAGGATTTTCATCGAATGGGTGTCACTGTCATCGGCGGCGCCAGTGCGAAATTCATGTGGGAGCTGATCGGTGCTCGTATTCGCGCAACGGCGGAGATCGAGAAGACGCTGAACAAATATCAATCCTTGTATCGGTTGTATGTGAAAGAGACCGGGGCGGCAGTGACGGAGGAGCGGACCAGAATCGCTTGCGAGATCCACGACGGCTTCGTGCAGAGTTTGGCGGGGGTGAATTTCAAGCTGGATTTGTGCCAGGAACTCATCCGGAAGAAATCACGGGCCAGTTTGGCCACCATCAAGGAGAGCAAGGCTCAACTGAAGTTGGCCATCCAGGAAGCCCGCCAAGTGATCTTCAACCTGCGCCCCCTGCACTACGACAAGATGGAATTGATTCCTGCCCTGACGAATTATTTCAAGTCGTATCAGCTTCAGACCCACATCGCCACGAAGTTTTCCGTGAGCGGAGATGAGCAGATTCTCTTCCCACGGACGAAGATCTTTCTCTTTCGCATTATCCAGGAGGCGTTGAGCAACGTGCAAAAACATGCACGGGCCGATCGAGTCTCGATCAAGCTGGACATCGAGATGGAGCTGTTGCGCGTCACCATTGCCGACAATGGAATCGGATTCGATCTGGAGGCCGTGCTGCGCGACCCTGAAAAGTGGGATCATTTCGGAATCAAGGGCATCTTGGAACGAGCTCGACTGGTGGGAGGAGAGGGGCGCGTCCAATCGAAGCCGGGGAAGGGCACGAAAATCATCGTCAAGGTGCCGCTGGGGCATCAAGAGGAGAGGGAGGAGTAATGGAGAAAATCAAGGTGCTGATTGCCGACGATCACCGAGTGGTTCGGGAAGGCTTGGCGGCCATTCTCAAGACCAAAGAGGATATTCACGTCATCGGCGAAGCACAAGACGGTGCGGAGGCCGTCGAAAAAGCCCGGGCGTTGCTTCCGGATGTGATTCTCATGGATGTGAGCATGCCACGGATGGGAGGTGTTGAGGCCACCAGACAAGTGAAACGTGAGTTCCCGCACATCGGCATCGTGGCGTTGACCATGTACGAAGAACAACAGTACATCTTCGATCTGGTTCGTGCGGGTGCCACAGGCTATCTCTTGAAAGACTCTGAATCGTCGCAAATCGTGGCGGCCATTCGAGCGATCTATCGGGGCGAATCGCTGATCCATCCGTCCGTCGCCAGTAAAATCTTGGCGGAATTCTCATTGATGTCCCAAAAGAAGGGGAAAAAGCCATCGTGGGCCGAGCATGATCTGACCGAGCGAGAGATTACGGTGTTACGATTGGTGGCCGATGGGAAAACCAACAAGGAGATCGCCAACAACCTTGATCTGAGCGAAAAGACGGTCAAGAATCACGTCCGGAACATCTTCCATAAACTACAAGTCTATGACCGCACGCAAGCGGCCATCACCGCCATCCGCAAGGGCCTGATCGAGCTGGATCCGAAGCGGTAGAATAAGCGGTCCCCACAAGTCTGCCGTCCCGGCATCGGTCATGTCCCGTTTGCCCCACGAGGGGGCCAGCAATCGATAGGTTCGTTTTGTCAGGCGGTGGGCTACGAGTTGTGTCTGGCCCTGTAGCAGCAGAGCAGAGGTGCCGCAAGACCGGAACGATCCGCACTCTGTCTAGCGGGCCAGTCGGAACACGCTTATCGTATACGTCTTTTGGCTTCCATCCGGTGCCGTGACAATAATCGCTACAGGTGTGCTTGTTCCGAGCCCCAGTGGGGCGGTTGCTTGACCTGTCGGGACTCCCGCTGGGGCGATCACCGAACCGAACGTGGCCATCACGGCGTTCGGATCGGACTTGGTCGCGGAGACGGTTACTTGGTCGACAGCAGCGGAGACTACCACTGAGTAAATCACGGTCGACGGGGTGAAGGGCGGAGACAAACTGCCTGCGTTCACACTTAGTCCAGACAGATTATTGTTGTTCGTGGGCGCCGCTCGTTTGATGGTGATGCGATAGGTTTTTGCGATTCCATTCTGGGCCGTGACTGTAATCAACACGTCTTTGGTCGTTCCTGGCCCACCGAGTGGGATTATCGCTTGGCCTTGGTCGGGTACATCACCGGATAACACGGCATTCGGATCAGATTTCGTCGCCGTGATGCTCACACTGGTGACATCGGTTGCAACGTCTACGGTGTAGTTCTGCCGGCCTGAAGTAAACGCCGGAGCCAAATCGCCGGGTGCCACAGTCAACGCCGACAAATCGTTGTTGCCCGCCAATGATGCCCTATTGAGTACGACAGTATAGGTTCTCGATTTACTGGTTGATTCCGACACTACAACGAGCCGCTCCATTACCGTGGCCCCGGCAGGAAGCCCTCCCACGGTCGTCAGCATTGTAGTGTCG
>JANPKE010000359.1:0-3942 GCA_031425875.1 Nitrospirota bacterium | reverse complement strand
ATCTCCTGTCTGTCTGGTCTATTGGGTCTGTCTGGTCATCGAATCCGGGATATTGAGAATGACCAGTCAGACGAGAGAGACATCTTCAACGTCCGGTTGACTGTCCTTCCGTCGTGATCACGTCTCCAGCTTCCATTAGCTGTTTGAAGCGCCGCAGATCCATTTTTATCGTGTGACTCGGATCTTTCCCTAGCCAGGCGGCAATTGCGGCACCTACCATTCCGAAAGGCGGGCGATAGTGCATGTCTACGGTGACGACCGTGCCTCGGTCGCCCGTCCCATGTTCAAAACGGATAGAACCTGCAAGCTCAACTTCCATCGCATCAACCGATCGCCAGGAAATGTATTCATTCGGGCGGTCTTCGATAATCTCGGCATCCCATTCCACTGTCGTTTCAGCTGGTCCTTGTGCGACCCAATGCGATCGCCAAGCGTCCTTCACATCAATACGTACCAGGTGCTTCATGAATTGAGGCAGGGTGGTGAGCTTTCGCCAATAGCGGTACAACTCTTCTGGCTCACGATCGATAATCAGGGTCGTCGTAATCGGGATGATGCCGTCTCTCGTTTTGATCCCTCGGCTCAGTTGCTGCGCGGTGATGAGATCCATCATCGACGCCCAGGCTACGGAGACGGTTGCTGCCGCCAGGCGGCCTCGTTGTGATTGGCTTGAAGTAAAAGCGGCACCCAGGAGCGCCAAATCAAGTGCGTCTCCGGCGACGCGCGACCAAGTCGCGGTCGCCGGCTGCCGCTGTGTCAGTATGCCGATGCCGCTAGCAACCTCCCGCAACCCCATCGTGCGGATCAATGTCTCGTGTCCATGTGGCGCGCCGATCATCCGCGCCATCCGCTGCGGCATCAACATTTCCATTAAGCCCAACCCGATGCCGAACCATCCAAGCCCGTAAGCCCACCGTTCTTCTTGAGTTAATGTTCCATTACCAGACAGATCAGTCTGCCTGGGATAGTGCTGTGCTGACTGCCTGTTCTCACTCTGACGCTCGATAGCCATGGATGTTTCACTGATATTTTCTGATTGCAAGGGTTGCCGATGTACGATTTCGTCGGTCTTCATGACGTCTCCTTCCGGGGATCTGTCTAGAGCTGCTACCCTACTTCGAACTGACTTTCACCTACTCAATCCGCGAGAGTCTTGTGCTGACATCACGGTCGGCTCTTCTCAGACGGGCCGCCTCGGGGGCCTGGCTGACCCTCGGAGATCTTATCGCTAGGTACGCGCATAATGGACAGTTCTCGAGTCCCTTTGACTTCTAACTTGACAGGGGTTCCGGCTTCTCCCCGGATCATTGACACCACTTGCTCATAACGTTTTCCCGCGACTGGAGTTCCGTTTACAGCCACGATTTCATCTCCATGTTTAAGCCCCGCTTCATGCGCAGGTCCATCTTGACGGACCTGCATGACGTACAACGCCGCCGGTTCACCGATACGATCGGCTCCAACTTGGATGATCACCCCGATCACACCATGCGCCTGTTTGACATCATCGCCATGTTGGTAGGAGGACTGACTCTCTGGCTGGTCAGCCCTGGCCATACTTCCCGCTAAAAGACCCATCAGTAGACAGAGCGTTCCGCCCACGTGTCTCAGCTTGCTCATGTGAATTCCCCCCTATTACTTATTGGATATTGGTCTTGTCAGTATCGTCTTGCATCACATCTCAATTGAGGACATCAGCAGCACCCTGGTCCAACCTCTGTCACGTGCATCCACATGTTTGTAGGGGTCAGGCGCTTTCGTTAATGGAAGCTCGTGTGTGGCTTTTATATGACCATACGAGTGTGTGTGTACCCATCGTTGGCAACCGTCACACCACCACAAGTCCGTACGGCAACACGAAAGTCGTACTCCGCACGCATAGACGAGCCATGATTATGATTACGCATTTCGAACTTAAACGGCCTTTGCCATCTCTTCTAAATTCATTCGAAAAGCCAGATGTTTCGACAGATCTTTGAGCGTAATCATCCCCACGAGGCGATCTCCGTCGAGCACCAAAAGCCGGCTCGATCTGGCCTTATTCATCTGCGCCAGCGCCTTGTGCGCGTCGGTGTCCGCTTGTATGACCTTTTCAGGTGCACAGGAGGTCATGATATCCGCTACCGTCTTACTCGGCCATTCGCTCCGGGGCAACGCGCCCACTTGCTTCGTCGTAACACAACCCAGTAGGTTCGCGCCCTCAAGGACAGGAAATAGATCATGAAGGTAGCGATAGAAATAATCGTCGACCAAGGTCTGCACGGAAACACCCGGTGCCACGCTGATTGGATCGCTCGACATGAACCGGCGCACTGATTCCCCCCTTAAGGCATGGCTGACGAGGACCTGCTGGTACGCTCGGTCGGCTGCGCTGTAGAGGATAAATCCGATGAGCATATACCAGAATCCTCCTATAACGTTCCCGGTCAATATGCTAAATCCACCCCATGTCATCAGTAGGATACTGAAGCCGGTACCAACTCCCGCCGCCAGTTGTGTCGCCCACCGCAGATCGTCCTTCCACGCCCACAAAGCGGAACGGAATACACGCCCCCCATCCAATGGAAACGCCGGAACCATATTGAACATGGCCAGGACTAGATTGTAAAAACCAAATACCCTAAGAGCCCATTCACCGGATCCGACCAACCCGTTGCCATCCCACCCTGAAAGGCGGCATAGCACACCGCTGCCAGTCCAAGGCTAGCAAGCGGTCCCGCTATCGCCATCACAAATTCGGACTTGGGGGTGGGCGGTTCATCTTCCATGTGGGCAACTCCGCCGAAGATGAACAGCGTAATGCCTCTCATGGGAATACCGAATCGTCGAGCGATCAGCGAATGGGACAACTCATGAAAGATTAAAGAACCAAATAAACCGATCGCGCCAAGAATCCCAAGAGCCCAATACTGAAACGATGATAGATACTCATATTGATAGGGGAAGTATCCGGTTGCCAGCGACCAAGCAATGAGAAATGCCAGAATCAGCCAGCTTGCGTCCGCCTGGACTTGAAAACCGAACAATCGAAATAAATTAATGCGCCTACCGAACATAGCCGGTGCTCCGTGAGTCGGTGACTCTAGTCCAAACGCGGTCGCTCAGTCGCTTCCGAACGCCTCTACCAATAATACGGATAGCCGTAGTACCCTCGGTATCCCCACGCATAGGGATATCCATAGCCGTAGAACGGACGATATCCGGTCTTTATGCGATCCCAATCCCACACTGTGATGTGCTTGATGGCCAGCTGCGGGACTTGCTGCTCCACCTCATCGATTTTGATGGTGGTCATGCCAAGT
This sequence comes from Nitrospirota bacterium, assembly GCA_031425875.1. Lineage (GTDB taxonomy): Bacteria > Nitrospirota > Nitrospiria > Nitrospirales > Nitrospiraceae > Nitrospira_D. The sequence continues at coordinate 640 of JANPKE010000359.1, read as the reverse complement.
ACTTCCCCCACGACGGTCACACGTTTGTTCTCGCCATCAAACACCGCCGGGTCCGATACCTGCTCACCCCCGCTATCGATGACGACGAACCGCCCTTTTGACTCGGTGTCACGCCCTGTAGGAATCAAATTATCAGACAGCGGAATCTGCAGCACCTCGATCCGTGTTCCTGCTTGAGTTCGCTTTGCCGATAACACTTTCCCGCCTGCCAGCATCAGTTTGCCTTTATACGCTTCAGTATTGTTCTTGATGTCCGAATATCGCAGATCCCGATCGACCTTGCCTTCAAGCCGCTCCGGGATGACGTCCTTTTGATTACATCCACCGGCCGATAGGACCAGACCCGACATCACCATAAATATCAGCAGATTCATACGCACCTTCCGTCCCTTTTTGCCCTGTAATGGAGCAGTGTTGAACGTATACCCAATTGGCCGACGATCGCCCAGTCGGGAGACCAGCAGGAATTTGAAGCCCAGCCGACTGCGAGAGCTTCATAATGGTGTGCGTCATGTGCTTGGTCGCCTGGTTCCAGCTCTGAGAGTGGCTGTTGATACATACCAGTCGCTTCTGGTATTTCATCAGCAAGTAATGGACCATGAAGGCGACGCAACAGTTCTTATCCACTATGAAGAAATCT